>CAMMMH010000008.1 GCA_946497955.1 uncultured Mycoplasmatota bacterium
TTATAACTCCATATGCTAACTAAAATTGTAAGATTTATTTTTGAAAATTCCCTTAAATAAAAAAACTGCAAACTTTCAAATTACAGTCTTTTTATTATTTATAAGAATATTTAAATTTATGTATCTCTAAATGTTTATCAGACACATCATATTTCATTGCATATATCTCATAATCTCCAGCTTTGTCTGGCAAACTATTATATTGTCCTGTTGTTTTATTATATATCGAATAATAAGCATCAACATCTGAATAAAGTGTTGAAGGAATAAATATTCTTAATACTGACTTTATATCTTTACTTAAAATCCAGTTATTACTATTTTCAATACTACTTACTAAATCAATTACATTCTCTTTATCATAATAAGCATTGATAATAGTATATTCAGTTTTATCTTCATCAAAATAAGTACCCCAATTTTGAATTTCAAGTTCGCCATTACTTGGAAGTTCTGCATCTACTATATCTCTATATTTATCTATTTCATCATAATTCGCTGAAAATGTTGGAATTAAACAAAAAGTACCATAAACTAACAAAAGAAAAGCTATTATAAAACCACCAACAATATTTTTAGTGCATTTAAATCCAACTTTCTTATATTTAAAACCTAGTATGATAGATAGTATTGGAATAGGTAAAAAACACCAACATATCCACATATTTTTAGTAAAATTAAAGCCATGCTGAGGACTTATTTCATCAACAATAAAAAGCGAAGCTAAAGCTAACCATAAACTTACAATAGTTACTATAAATAGTATTATCATACCATTTTTAACAAATCTACTATGTGGATATTCTTCTATTTTCATAATGGTTTTCTTATTCTCCACAATTTTAACTTCATCATTATCTTTATTTTTCTTACTAAATAATTTTTTCAGTCTAAAACTAACTTTAATAATTAAAATAGATATAACAAACCATATCAGTATTATTACAAAGTCAGTCATTATTAACTCACCTATAGTCAATTTATCAGTAGAATCCATACTATCTATCATCGCTAATATTGATAATATTATCCACATAATTGATGGTATAACAAATAATTCAAAGAAAAATCTAGATTTAAAAACATTGTTATCTTTTTTAGAATTAGTACTCTTCATAAAACAATTACTTCCTTTCACTTAATAATGGAAAAGTTGACTACCAAGAGCCACCTCCTCCACCTCCAGAGCCTCCACCACTGCTTCCTCCTCCAGAAGAAGAACCACCCGATGAAGATGATGAAGAACTAGAAGCCATAACAGATTGTGCCGATGTCATTGTAGAACCAATAAATGTACCAAAAGCTACAACACTAAAAGCATCATGTCCATCATACCAAGATGGAGCTTGCATATTTATTGTCTCAAACTTTTTAACCCATTTATCAGATACTCCCAAAACATAAGTAAATGGTAAAATATCATAAAAGTAAGTTGGATTAGAGTTAACCATCGCTTCTAATTTATCTTTTTCAGCAGTCTCTAAGAAGTTTTTAAAGCCTCTTATTTTACCTAAGATTTCATTACCATATGGAGTTCTTTTTGGCATGTATTTAAAGCATAATATCATTCCTATTAAACATAATACACCAACTATAACCCCAATTAAATAAATAGGCTCACTAGTAACTGCATCCTTAATAGGTAAAGTACTAAAGAAAACAGAAGAATGAAAAATAGTAAATCCTAACCAAACTATCCTAAATAACAAAGGAACTTTTGAATAAAATCCTACTGCATAAAATGGTATATAAAATGCACAGATAAATAGTGTTAACACAACTTCTCCTGATCCTGCATAATCAAGTGTAGGTATTGCAACAGTAGTAAATAATGATATAAGTATTAGTATAACAACTATTATCGACTTCCTAGAAGCTTTCTTCTCAAATATCTTATTTTTATTTTCTTTATCATTTATATTATCTAATATCTTATTAGTCGTAACATAAAACTTATCATACAACTCATCTTTAGTAACTTCATCTCTTACCGCTGTATCTTTAAATAATCCCCCTAAGAACAGTCTTTCATTCGCATCATTACCATCATAATCTTTAAGCTTAGTTATCTTAAACCCATCTGCTTTAGAAAATAAAGACTCATCAGTATTATCAGATATCTTAATATATCCTTTATTCGCTAAATATATTAACAATGAAACTACATCTTTACTATTCGCTTTACCTTTATATAAGAATCCTACTTCTAGACTATTAAAACCTTCAGGAGGATAAAACTCTACTGTCTCAACTACTCTATTATCACGACCAAAGATAAACCATAATAAGAAAGATATTATTAAAGCTGCTATCGGTATAATAAACATTAAATAGATATTAGAATTTACTGCAAGTCCTGCATCCACAAAATATCCTTCAGGAAGTTCACATCTAACAGTCAAAGCCTCGCCTTTATTTAAAACTCCATCATAACTTCCTGATATTGTATTACCATTAACAGTATAATTAATACCATCATTATTAGTAGAACCTACTTCTCCTTTTGAAAAGCCTAACTTACTAGCATCAAACTCTTTAGGCATCGTTATATTAAAAGTTACATTACCTATTACTGTATCCCACTCACTACCTACAATATTGTAATATAACTCATCATAACCACTTACAGGATCTTTTCCTAAATTATAAGTGTATTTAACTGTATAAGTCTTTTTTCCAGTTAAGGTACGACTAGCAGAACCTATCTGTATTTTATAATTACCATTTTCTCTTGATACCGAATATTCATCACTAACACTTAAATTAGTAACCTGAGTTCTATTAGTAGAAGTACTACCATCAAGTCTTACTATTTTATTACTTAAAGGAATAGTTCTAAATATTCCATGTTTAGGAGTATTAAAATAAGCAGTTATTGTCTCTGTTATATCAAAAGTATTATTAGAATTTACTATAATATTAACATCATAATTATCAATAACATAATCATATGATGAATAGATGCTATTTTCACTAGGTGTACTACTACTAGAACTTACTACCTCATCATTAATACTAACTGATAAACTATAATACTTTATATCATCAGTACTATATTCTCCTAATATATCTAAGTTAAACATCAAATTAAACTGATTAGAACCAGTTAAAGCGATATTAGAACCACCCGCTTCTGTTATTAGATTATAATCTTTATCATAATAAGAAACTCTAGAACTATAAGTAATAGACTTATTAGAATTATTAACAACTTCTCCACTAAAACCAAAAGCCTTAGTAGAAGTGCCTGAATAATCTTTAAACGTAATATTAGAAAAAGACAAATCACTAACATCTAAGTTTTTAACATCACTAATATCAGTATAAGATAACTCACTACTCAAAGCCTTAGTATTCACAGGATAAATACAAACTATAGATAATACAACTATTGCCAATAATAATATTTTCTTAAATCTACTTTTCATTAACATCAACACTTTCCCTTTCACTATTCTTTGCTTCAAACATTGTCTTTGACCTAAATCCAAAAATCTTTGCAAAGATATTATTAGGAAACATTTCTACTTTATTATTAAAGATTCTAACTGTCCCATTATAATATTTTCTAGAATTTGCAATATCATCTTCTATTTTTACTAACTTATCACTTAAATCTTTAAAGTTATCACTAGCTTTCAACTCCGGATAAGCCTCTACTAAAACCATAATTTTATCAATATCTCTAGATAGTTTTACATTTGTTTTAATTTTCTCATCAAAAGACATATCATCATAAATATTACCTCTTAACTTTGTAACTTCTTCTAAGGTATCTTTCTCATATTTCGCATAACCTTTAACTACTTCCACTAAATTAGGAACTAAATCCCATCTTTTCTTTAAATAAATATCCATAGTAGAAAAAGCCTCTTTTACTTTATTATCTAAGCTAGAAAAACTATTAAATAAAATAACAGCATAAACAAGAATTATAACAAAAACTCCTATAACAACATAAATCCCCATAACTCCCACCTCTATCTTAATTTAATTCTATCATAATTAAAGTCATATGCCTACAAAAAAAGAATTGTTTCTATAAATAACAATTCTCTAAACGAGTTAACAAAAGTATTAACTTATACTATCAATAAAATCATTTATATCATCATCACTTGGGTTAGTTCCAAAACGAATGCCTTCCTGCCAAGTCCCAGTTTTAGTCAAATCTTCAAGTATATCTGCACTATTTCCTATTCCAGATGATGATGAAGTACAAAACGGAATAACCGTCTTACCAGTAAAATCATTCGCTTCTACAAAAGAATTTACTGGCCAAGCTGCTATACCCCACCAAATAGGATAACCAATTAAGACAGTATCATAAGTATCAAAGTTAGGAACAGTAGTACTTTCGAGTTCTACATCTCTTAAAGATTCATCATTATGTTCTTTTGATACCCTTGAATTATCATCATTCCAGTCTAAATCATCATCAGTATAAGGGTCACTAGGAACAATTTCAAAGGTATCAGCATTCAAATTTTCTGCCAGTTTTTTAGCAACTCCCCGAGTATTTCCAGTAGCAGAATAATAAACAACCAAAGTTTTACCTGTCCCACTACCAATATTATCATCAGTAATATTTTCATCAGTAGTAGAGTTATTATTACCATTATTAGTAGTATTATTATTTACATTATCACTCTCATTATTACTTAAAATTGAATACCCCATAACTGCAACAACGGCAATGATTAGTACAGCAAATAACCCATAGACTATTTTTCTATTCATTTAAACTCTCCTTTCAAAAAAAAATATACAATATTAGAGTATACTATAGTCAAATGTTTTATACACTATTCTCCAAATATTTCATAATTGCATATGCTGCATCTCTTCCTGCCCGTGAGGCAAAAGCAACTGTAGAAGTAGTACCTGCTAAATCTCCTCCAGCAAATACTTTTTCTTTTGAAGTATGTCCATCTTTATCTATTAGTATTCTTCCTCTTTTATCAAGCTCTAATCCTAAACTATTAACAACACTACTTTCAGGATGACTTCCTATCGCCATAATTACATAGTCACAAGAAAGATAATAGTTAGTTTCTTCTATATTAACAGGAGATAATCTATCATCATCATCTTTTTTTACAAGTTCTGTCTTAATTACTTCAATTTTCTCTACACTTTTTTCTCCATAAATACCAATAATATTATTTTGAAATAAAAACTCTACGCCCTCATTCCTAGCTTCCTTAATCTCTTTTTCTTCAGCAGGAGCCTCCACTTCACTTCTCCTATAAATAACATAAACCCTACTCGCACCTTTTCTTTTTATAGTACGAGCAACATCCATAGCAACATTTCCACAACCACTAACTAAAACAACCTTACCTTCATAATCAGGATGGTTATTAGACTCTAACAATTCATTACCACCATATACACCATCCAAATCTTCTCCAGGTATATTCATCTTACTAGAAAGATTGGCACCAAATCCTAAAAATACCGCATCATATTCATTCTCTAAATCCTCTAAACTAAAATCTTTTCCAATGCTTTGATTTAATCTAACATCTATACCTAACTCCAAAATCTTATCAATTACTTTTCTTAACAAAGTTTTATCTAACCTAAACTCTGGTATTCCATGATATAAAAGGCCACCTAAGTAATCATGCCTTTCATAGATTGTCACATTATAACCATTACGTCTTAAGAAAGCTGCACTGCTTAACCCACTAGGTCCTCCTCCTACAACTGCCACTCTTTTATTTTTTAAAGGTAAGCTACTAATAGCCCAATTATTTTTCAAAGCCATATCCCCAACAAAAGCCTCTATCTTTCCTATTTCAACAGCATTACTATCCTTAATCCTTACCTTTACACACTTCCCTTCACACTGCTTACTTTTAGGACAAACTCTCCCACATATAGAAGGTATTACCGTAGTTTCAGATAATAACTGATAAGCTTCCCTATATTTTTCTTCTTTCACTAGCTTAATAAATCCTCTAATATCATTATTTAAAGGACATCCTAACTGACAAGGCTTCCTAACACACTCTAAACACTCATCAGCTTTTCTAATAATATTAGTCATTTCATCTCCTCCTATTTATAACTATCATACACCTGTCTATAAAATTAAAAAAGACAAGAATTACTTCTCATCCTTTAATTCCATCATCGCACTAGTTACTTCTTCTTCTATCTCAGGTAAAGCACTTTTACTAATATTAGTTAATATTACAAGTTCTCTAACTGTATCTATTATAATCTTTCCCCAAATAATACCACTTCTAACCTTCAAATCATTAAATAAATCTGGAGTAATACTATCAAAGAAATAACCAATTACAACTCTATCTCTTGCAATTACTAATCTTTTATTAGTAACTGCAATTATACCACTACTAGTAACATCTAAAGAACTCTTATTTTTCTGAGCATAAAAAGCATATCTAATAACTTCATCATCATGTAAATGTTCAAGTAATATTTTAGAATGTCTTTTTAATCTCCATCCTACAGTTAAAGGATACTTTCTCCTAAAACTAGATAGTTGTTCCTTTAAAATCTCTTCATTACTCATAAATACCTCTATTCATTAATAAAACCATTATCTTTTAAGAACTTAACTGTTGTATCTTTATCAGTTAAACCTTCTTGAATATCAACTATTTTATCTTTTTTAACAACAAGTAATAAAGGTGTTCCATATCCTTCACTAAAGTAATCATCAGACTTAATTAATTTAGATTGTCCTTCATCATCTAACTCATCGGTATTTAAATAATTAACTTTAACATCATATTCATATACTATATTTCTAATAATCGGTTCCATTTGTTGACAATAATGACATGTTGGTCTAGCGATATAAATTATTGAGGCTTTATTACCTTCTTTAAGATCTAAATATTCATCAATATCAATATCATTTAAATCTCCTTGTTCATCCTCTGGAATATCACTACTTGTAGAAGTTGTACTACTAGAACTATTATCATTAGAACTATTATTAGTAGAACTTGTAGTAGTCTTACTACTTCCTCCATTATCACATTCTTGTAACTCTGATGTAAAATAACTTGCACCAAATACTATTATTAAAACTAAAACTACTATAGTCGCACTCTTAACTTTTTCAACTGTTTCTTTCTTCATAAACTTCTCCCTCCGTCTACAATTATAACATAAAATAATTAAAAATTAAGTATTATTAACTAATTTCTTCTAAATTTCACTTAATATCAAAAAAATTAAATATAAATCTCTAACTTTTTTCATAGAGTATAAAGAAAGGAATGATACCAAAATGAAAATAGGACTTCCCAAAGCACTACTTTACTACTACTATGCTCCCCTCTGGAAAGCTTTCTTTAATGAATTAAATGTAGATATTATTGAAAGTAATGATACAACCGCCAAGACTCTAATACTAGGTAAGGAAAAAAGTATAGACGAATCATGTCTTGCTCTAAAGATATATCTAGGACATATCGAAGAATTAAAAGATAAATGTGATTATATCTTAGTACCAAGAATATATTCTATTACTAAATCTGAACAAGTATGTACTAATTTCAACGCTTTATATGACCTTGTAAGAAATACTTTTCCTGACATAAAGATATTAAATTATAATATTGACTTAAAACATCATCACTCTGAAAAAAATGGTTTTATCAAAATAGGAAAAGAACTTGGTTTTAGTATTATAGAGTCCCTCAATGCTTATAACAAAGCTAAAGAGATAGAAAAAAATTATTATAAAAATGAGGAAAAGAAAGCTAAAGAAGAATTAAGAAGTAATAAGACAAAGATATTACTATTAGGTCATCCCTATATCTTAAATGATAATTTAATAGGTAAAAGCATTACCAACTATCTAAAGAAAAATAATATCTCTATTATTTACAGTTATCAAATACCTAAAGACTTAATAGAGTTTAACTGTAGTAAGATATCTCAAAAAATACACTTTACTATGAACAAAGAACAAGTCGCTGCTTTCAACTACTTCAAAGACAAAGTAGATGGTACTATTATCTTAACAGCATTCCCTTGTGGACCAGATTCTCTATCTAATGAAATGATTATAAGAAAAAGAAAAAAACATCCTACACTTCTCTTAACTTTTGAAGATTTAACTAATAATACCGCAGTTATAACAAGACTAGAGAGTTTCTTAGATATGTTAAAAGGAGGAATTCACCTATGAAACAGTTAGTTGCCTTCCCACAACTAGGTAATTATTTTTATCCCTTTAGAAAATTAATAACTAATACAACTCATCTAAAAGTAATAGAAATGCCTAAAATAACAAAAGAGACGATTTCTCTAGGCAGTAAAAACTCCCCTGATACTGTCTGTGTTCCTTTTAAATATAATTTAGGTAACTTTATAGAAGCCTTAGATAAAGGAGCGACAGTTCTATTTCAAGCAGGTGGTGGTTGTAGATATAGATATTATGCTGAAGTCCAAGAAACTATTTTAAAAGATTTAGGCTATAACTTTACAATGTATCAAGTAGCAGAAAAAGATCATGCTAGATTTAGTGAATTATATAAAACTATGTTAAAGTTAAATCCTTATCTTACCAAAAGGAAATTAATAAAAGAAATAATAAGTACTCTTCTTTACATTTATTATTTAGATAATATAGATATCTTTATCAGAAAAAGAGTTGGTTTTGAAAAAGAAAAGAATAGTTTCAAAAAGATTAAAGATGACTTTATTAAGAAAGCGAACATTGAAAATAGTATTATAAAGTTAACAAAGCTCTATTACAAAGCCAAGAAAAAACTAAGAAAAGTAAAAATAGATAAACCAAAAGATACTCTAAAAGTCGGTATCATAGGAGAATTATATACATCTATGGAACCATTCTCTAACTATGAACTAGAAAAGTTACTAGCAAGTTTTAACATAGAAATTAAAAGATTTACTAATCTAAGTTATTTATTATGGCAAAAAAAGTTAATGGAATGGTATATGAAGTTAAAGATTAAAAAGTATTGCAAATATACACTAGGAGCAGATGGACTTGATAATGTATATAGAGTCTACTGGTTAAAGAAACATAAATATGATGGTATTATCCATATAAAACCTACAGGATGTACACCAGAAATAGGTGCAATGCCCATCATAATGAATATTGCCAAAGATAATGATATGCCAATTATATTTCTATCATTTGATGAACAAACAGGAGTTGAAGGACTAAATACAAGGATTGAAGCATTCTATGATTTATTAAAGATTAAGAAGGAGGAAGAAAATGGAAGCAAGTCTAGGAATTGATATAGGTTCTATTTCTACCAAAGGAGTAGTACTTGATAATGATAATAATATACTAGCATCTAGTTATTTATGGACTGAAGGTAATCCTATTAAAGCCGTTAAAAAGGTTTTAAAAGATTTAGAGGAACAATTACCAAAAGATATTAAAGTTACATCAGTAGGTACAACAGGTTCTGCAAGAAAACTTATAGGAACAATGTTAGGAGCAACAAGTATAAAAAATGAGATAACAGCCCATGCTATAGGTACTCTATCAAAGTATCCAGATATAAGAACCATATTAGAAATAGGAGGACAAGACTCTAAGATAATTCTACTTGATAATGGTATCGTTACAGACTATGCTATGAATACCTTATGTGCAGCAGGAACAGGAAGTTTTCTATCTAGTCAAGCGAAACGTTTAGGATTAAATGTAGAAGACTTTGGCAAAATCGCTCTAACTAGTAAAAATCCCACTAATATTGCAGCAAGATGTACAGTCTTTGCAGAATCTGACTTAGTCCATAAAATCCAAATGGGCTATAAAAGAAATGATATCATTGCAGGGTTATGCTACAGTGTAGCATCAAATTATCTTAATAATGTAGGTAAAGGTAAAAAAATAGTAGGACCAATTATCTTTCAAGGTGGAGTATCTAAAAATATAGGAGTAAAGAAAGCCTTTGAAAACTTATTAAAAGAAGATATTATTGTAGATGAAAATGGTCATCTAATGGGTGCCATAGGTAGTGCCATCTTAGCAAGAAAAACAGGAATAAAAAAAGAATTTAACTTTAAAGTAAAAGATGCTAACTTTGAAACAACAGGTATTGAATGTAAAGGATGTCCTAATCACTGTGAGATAATAGTAGTAAAAAAAGATAATAAAATCCTAGACTACTGGGGTAATAGATGTGATAAAGGAGCTTTAAAAGTAAAAGAGTGACTTTTGTATCTTCACTCTTTTATTTTCTACTATTTTTAAGTTTCAAATTATTTCTTCTATTTTGCATTTTAAGTAACTTCTTTTTATTACTATTATAATCAAGCATTTGATACTTATTATTAACTCTTCCTTCTCTGGTAGTAAACTCTATTAAAGCATCATCAAGATTTAATCTTTTAGAAACTTCTAACTCATTTAGAGTTTTATAAATTTTTTCTAAAGTATCTTCTAAACTATTATCTTTACTATCATAAAATCTATAAATTTTATCTAAAAAATGAACTTCATTTTCTACTCTTACATAACTAATATTATGTTGAGACAAATATCTTAATAAATAATCAATAACTTTTTCTTTAGCATTACTATATATATTTCTTATATCCATAATTACTTTCTCTCATAATACTCATCAAATGTCATTCTTCTATCTATAATAGAACCATCATCTAATATCTCAATAATTCTATTACAAACAGTCTGATTTAACTCATGGTCTCTTGAAGTTAAAATAAGCTCACCTTGGAAATTCTCTAATCCTTTATTTAGTGATGTAATACTCTCTAAGTCTAAATGATTAGTAGGCTCATCTAATATTAAGAAATTAGGCTCTTCTAACATTAATTTACTTAACATGCAACGTGCTTTCTCTCCTCCAGATAAAACACTAACTTTCTTAAATACATCTTCACCACTAAATAACATTCTACCTAAGAAACTTCTTAAATGTGTCTCATCATCTACTTTGTAGAATTGTGATAGCCACTCTAAAATATTCTTATCATTCTCAAAGTAACTACTATTATCTTGTGGTAAGTAACCAGCATCTATTGTCTTACCAAAGACTACTTCTCCTTCATCACTCTTAATATTACCTGAAAGTATCTCAAAAAGAGTAGTCTTTGCTAAATCGTTATTAGATATAACTGCTATCTTATCTCCTCTAAGAATAGTAAATGATATTTTATTAAGTATCATCTTACCATCTACTTCTTTACTTAAATTATCTACTTTAAGTACTTCCTTACCAATATTCTTAGTAATTTTAAAATCTATATAAGGATATTTTCTAGAAGATGGAACTATCTCTTCAAGTTCAATTTTATCTAACATCTTCTTTCTAGAAGTAGCCTGCTTACTCTTAGAAGCATTCGCAGAAAACCTGGCAATAAAGTCTTGTAACTCTTTAATTTTCTCTTCTTTCTTCTTGTTTGTCTCTTTCATCTGTTTTAATGCAAGCTCGCTAGATTCATACCAAAAATCATAATTACCTATATACATTTTCATCTTACCATAATCTATATCTACTATATGTGTACATACTTTATTCAAGAAATGTCTATCATGACTAACAACTATAACTGTATTAGGATAATTAATAATAAACTCTTCTAACCAACTAATGGCATCTATATCTAAACTATTAGTAGGCTCATCTAATAAAAGTATATCAGGATTACCAAATAAAGCCGAAGCTAAAAGCACTTTAACTCTTAACTTAACAGGAATATCTTTCATAAGACTATCAAAATACTTATCACTAACCCCTAAATTAGTTAAAAGTATTGCCGCATCATTCTCTGCATTCCAACCATCCATATCTAAAAACTCAGCTTCCAAATCTGCTAATCTATAGCCATCTTCTTCACTAAACTCTGTATGAGAGTATAACTCTTCTTTTTCTTTCATTATCTTATAGAGTCTATCATTACCCATAATAACAACATCTAAGACTCTCATATCATCAAACTCATAATGGTCTTGTTTTAATATAGAGATTCTTTCTCCCTTACTTACTGTAATATCACCTGTAGTAGTATCAATCTCTCCTGTAAGAAGCTTTAAGAATGTACTTTTCCCCGCTCCATTCGCTCCTATTATTCCATAACAATTACCATTAGTAAATTTTAAATTAACATCACTAAATAAAGTTCTTTTATCAAATTTTAAACTAACATTACTTACTTGTAACATATTATATTATCACCTCAAAACACTTAAAAGTTTATCAGAAAACTAAAGAAAAAGAAAGTTATTTTAACACTTTCTTTAAAGTAACCTCTATAGGATAAGCTTCTCCTATTCCAGATACTTCTGTCATTCCAACTAATTTATGAACACTCAAAGCTTCTAAATTTCTAGATATAAAGAAATGATTTACCATCTCTCTATTATTTTTAATATGCATATCTTGCCCAACTAAAGTAGATATATCATCTAAATTAAATTGATCACAAAATTCATTCGTATCAAAAGCCTTAGGAAATCTACCTGCAATTATTCTACTTCTTACATAATGGACATCTTTTTCTTTAGAATAAATATCACACACATCAAATAATTCATCAATATTTTTTAAATTCTTATAATTTACATTAACAAGCATTACTGGTCTATCAATATTAGAAATAATTGAACAGTTAAGTACATCTGTAACTTTACTTTCAACAATTGTTCTATTAGATACAAGAGTAATCACATCTTTAGAAGAATCAGTATAATCATACCCTAAATTCTTAAAGAAACTATTTCTTCCTACTCCATTACCTTGTAACATAACAATATCATAACCTTCTTCTTTAATAAAATCAGTTATATATTCTCTTTTACCTTTATCTTTAATAGGAACAAATCTTCTTCCTAAATTCATACTAAGTATTCTTAAATTTTTCATAATCTATCTCACTTTCTTATAAGTAACATCAACAACCATAGGTTGTACTTCTACTGAATACATCATAGGCCTATCTACTACCTTAGCATCTAGTCCCCTAGATACAAGGATATGATTACTTCTAGGTTCAGTACAAATATTATCAAGATTAAATTCCTTACAAAAATCATCTATATTTACATTTTGTAGTGTCCCAGCCACTACTTTATGGTCTATATTTTTATATTCTTCAAATAGCTCTCTAAATTCCCATAAACTATTTTTATAATATTTTTTAATATTGTATAAAGCTATATCACTATTATCTAATTTGGATACATAACAACTAGCATATTTGCACATAAAGTCTTCTACCCATTCACTTTTTTTATGTTCTAAAAACATAGTATATGCATAATTATAGGCCGAATAATAATCTTTACTATCTTTATTTTTAAATATAACATACTCAAGTAAATACGCATCACCTTGTAACAAAGCAAAATCAACATCTAATTCTTTAATATAGTCTATTACTCTTTTAGCTCTCTCTTCTTCACTTTTTACTAAAGTAAAAGAATCTAAATCAAAACTCAAAATTCTAAGCTTTTCCATACTTTTTCCCTCCAGTGATTTATATTATACAACTAATACTTCTTAAACACAACCAAGTTTTCCTTTACTTTTAAGATATAATTTTCTAAAGAACTCTATAGGTATAACAGAAAAAGCACAGACTAACATTATCTCTATTTCTTTTAGACTAAGAGATGTTGTTCTAAACAAATCTCCTCCATAATAAATAAGAAGTACTTGCACTATTACAATAAAGATAATTACTCCTAAAAAGACTTTATTAGATAAAAGATTAGCGAAAATATTAAGTCTACTTGTCCTTGCATTAAAACTATTAAAGATCATCATAAAGATAAATAATCCAAAAAATGCACTCATAAAGTAAATATCATTCTTACCATTTCTAAAGAAGGAATGAATAAAAGGACTCTTTAAGAAGAAGATACAAAGCAAAAAGGAATATATACTAGTAAAGACTATCTCATGAATCATATAACTATTTAAGATTTTCTCATCACGCTTCTTAGGAGGCTCTTCCATATATTCTAAAAGAGGTGCTTCATAAGAAAAGGCAATCCCTGCTAAAGTATCCATAACCATATTAACCCAAAGCATTTGAATAACTGTAACAGGATTAGCAACACCGATAAATGGCCCTACTATCGATAAGAAAACAGCACAGAAGTTAACTGTTAATTGAAAGATAATAAACTTACGAATACTTTTAAAGATAGTTCTTCCATAAAGTATTGCCTTTACAATAGAATTAAAGTTATTATCAAGTAAAACAATGTCACTTGCTTCCTTAGCAACCTCAGTACCACTACCCATACTAAAACCAACATCACATTTTTTTAAAGCCGGAGCATCATTAACACCATCTCCAGTCATTCCCACAACAAGTCCTAACTCTTGACTAAGTCTTACTAGTCTACTCTTATCAGTAGGTAAAGCCCTAGCCACCACAGAAAGTCTAGGAAGAATCTCTTTAACCTTATCATCACTCATTCTATTTAA
This sequence comes from uncultured Mycoplasmatota bacterium, assembly GCA_946497955.1. Taxonomy (GTDB): domain Bacteria; phylum Bacillota_I; class Bacilli_A; order RF39; family UBA660; genus Onthousia. The sequence goes on from CAMMMH010000008.1 coordinate 14,439, forward strand.
CTCACTACTAGTAAGAACAACATCTCTATCACTATTAATAATACCAGCATCTTTGGCAATAGACATCGCTGTTATCTTATTATCACCAGTTATCATAACCGTCTTAATACCCGCTTTTCTAACTAACTCTATCCCTTCCCTAACTTCCTCTCTTAACTCATCTTTAATAAATAATAAGGATATAAAAGATAACCCCTTACCTTCATCAACTCCTAACATTAAGACTCTAATACCTTTCTTAGCATATTCATCTATCACATCAATAATTCTCTTTTTATTAACAAAAGGAACACTTCTACCACTAGGTGATATATAGTACTTACATTTATCAAGTAACACTTCAGGAGCTCCTTTATAATAAGTAATCTCTCTACTTTCTTCAATTACTTTAGTATAAGAATATTTATTCTTACTATCAAAAGGAACTTCTTTTATTTTTTTAACAGAATAATTCTCTTCTCCTAAATAATTAACTACTGCCTTATCAGTCGCATTACCCCCTATCCACATTTTTTTCTCATCATCATAGACACAATTAGTATTAGATAAAATGCACTTTTTCAAAATATTATAATAAGTTATACTACTCTTAAGTCTCTTCTTTTCTTTATAGTAATCTAAATTACCAAACATAACCCCTACTACTTCTAACTCTCCCTTCGTAAGAGTACCAGTTTTATCAGTAAATAAGATATTTAAACTACCCGCAGTCTCTATTCCCATAAGTTTCCTAACCAAGACATTATCTTTTAACATTCTCTTCATATTACTAGAAAGTACTAAAGTTATCATCATTGGTAACCCTTCAGGAACAGATACTACTATTATTGTAACTGCAAGTGTTAAAGCCTCTAGAAAATATGCAAAAAGTAGTGAAATATCAGATAAAGTAACAACAATTCTATTTATATCAAAGTTATTATTAATTACTAAGACTGAAAAAAGATATGAAAAAGCCACCAAAAATGCCCCAACATAACCTATTCTACTAATAACTTTAGCAAGGTCTCTAAGTCTTAACTTTAAAGGACTCTCTGGCTGTTTCTCCTGTAACTCTAAAGATATCTTCCCATAAAAAGTATTAACCCCTACTTTCGTAACCATCATCTCTCCAACTCCATGATAAATAACACTACCTCTTAATAGTTCATTATTATCACTAGGATTAAGCCCACTAATAAAAGGTTTCTTATAAGCCTCTTTACTCTCACCTGTAATAGAAGACTCATCTACACTAACTTCTCCTTTAATTAATACCCCATCTGCCACAATCCTGTCCCCACTCTCAAGTAATATAATATCTCCTACTACCACATCATTTATATCAATAAGCAAAGTTTTACCATCACGTCTAACTTTAACTTTAATCGTTTCCGCTTCACTTTGTAATTTTATAAAAGCCTTCTCACTTCCGTACTCTGATATAGTAGAGATAAAAGATGCGAGAAAAATAGCGATTACAATACCAACAGTCTCATACCAATCAAAATCTTGTATTAAAAAGACTGTTTTAATCCCTAAAGCTATTAAAAGTATTTTAATAATAGGATCTCCCAAACTCCTAATAAACTGTTTTAAAAAACTATCTTTTTTAACCATTACTAAAGCATTAGTACCATACTCTTCTCTTGACTTAACAACTTCGCTATTACTTAAACCCTTACTATTTATTTTCATAGAAGCACCCTCCTATAGAATACTATGAAAATAAATAAAGGAATAAGCTAATTATAAAAAGACAAAAAAATACATATAACTTAATATATGTACTTAACTAATTCTCTTATAAATACGATATTTTACTTTATCATTACTATTAGTATTAATAAAACTATATTCATTAAGAGAAGTGCCCTCATAAATAATTTCATAATTATCTATATCATCCATATTATCATATAAATAATCATCTTCAGGAACTAATAAATGACTAAATTTATATTTTTCTAAAAAGTCTTTTACTTCTATAGTATGCTCTTTTTGTAAAATAAAATACTCATCAAGAATATCATCTTTCTTATTATTAGCTTTAAAAAACACTTCTGCTCTAGGATCTATATAACACTTAATTCCCATCCACTCTGGATAAGCACCTTCACCATATCCCGTATATAATGTTATATCACTAGCTTTCTCATTTTCTAGAAGATAATCTATTCCTTCTTTATAAGCATAAGTAAAAGTCATAGAATTTGTTCCAATTATAACTAATAAAACTACACCAGCAATACAACAACTATTTAATAGATATCTATAAGGTTTAACCTTAACTTTATCTATTCTCTTCTTAAAAGAATCTTTTAAATAATCTGCTAAAGGCAATATACCTCCAATAATAAAATAAGCAAAACCTTTGTAAGAAGAAAATCCAAGATACATAGTTCCTGCAAGTAAATAAAAATATCTAGGCTTTATTTCTTTTTTTCTATAGAAAATATAAATACAAACAATCAAGAAAATAATTGCTAAATATAACTTTCCTAAAGAATCACTTAAAGAAAGAGGAACCATTTCTCCTATATATTTATTTACATAATAATTTCCATAACTTCTAAATATATATGTAATCGCTTCTATTCCATAAGGATTGATAAAACCAACCAAAAACATAATTATTGCAATAATAAATAATGGTCTTTTGTTATAACCATCACTTTTTAATGGACCAATTTTATAATGAAAAGAATCTATTAAATAAGGAAGTAAAAAAGCAAACTGCATAAAAAACATCGAAGCATGCAAATTAATTTGTAACAAGGAAAGTATAGGCAAACCATATAAATATTTCTTATTATTTTCTCTAATATACTTCTCTAATAAATATATTTCTGTAATTATAATTGCAAAAGTAAAGATTTGTGGTCTTGAAGTTATAAAGTATGATGCTAACAAAGAAGTCATTATTGTAGTAATAAGTACTGATAAAGAATTACGATTATTACTTAATAACATACATAACTTATAACTAATAAAAATAATATATCCTGTTACCAAAAGAGTTAAAACTAAAAGTCCATATTTTCCTAAAGTACTATAAGTCAAATAAAATATCACCGAAGATAACCATTGTTGTATTACAAAAGCAAAATCATGATGAATAGTAAATGGTTCAATAGTTGGAAAACCATTATTTAAAATATATCTTCCATGATTTAATAAAAACCAAATATCATTATAATGAATATTCCAAGCAAGAACTATAAGTAAAGGAATATTAAAATATAAAAATAAAGTCTTCTTTGATGGATGATAATTTCTAATTTTATTTAATATTTTACTTTTCTTCATGATATACCTTCTCTACATTTACATTCCATATTTCTGTCTTATCTTTATCATTATTTATAATCTTTTTAGCAGCAATCATCGCACTCATCATAGAATGATCCATATTATTATAACGATGTTGTCCATTTCTACCGACACAATAAAGATTAGAAAATTTATTTAAATAATTAATTAATTTATCAATCTCACTATAAGTATCAAAGTAAGCTGGATATGCTTTTTTCACTCTTTCTAAATGAGAATCTAATACATCTTCTTTGTCAATAATATTCATACTTACTAACTCATCTATCGCTTTATTTATAAAGTCTTTATCACTCATATTCCACTTATCATCATTTTCATTACAAAAATACTCTAATCCTAACCATACCCCATCTAAAGGAGAAGCAACCATATATGGTGACCAATTATTAAAAACTTGAATCCTTCCCATATTAACTTCTTTATCTTGAACATAAAGCCAACAATCAGGAATTATATTACAAAGAGTTCTTATATTAGTAGTATTTTTAAGTTTTAACTTTTTGACTAATAGTCCAACAGTCATAAAATCACGATATGGTAAATTAGTAGCAATTCTCTTAATATTAGCATCTACTTTAATAGAAAAGCTCTCAATTAAGTCTTTTAAAGGCATTGATGAAATAAACTTATCTCCCTTTACCTCTATTTCTTTACCATTATGTTTATAAGTAACAGAAACTATTTTTTTATTTTTAATATTAATCTTAGTAACAGTACATTCTTTTCTAATTTCCCCATTTTTCCCTATAATCTTCTTTTCTAATTCTTCAAAGAATTGTCCAGGACCATATTTTGGATAATAAAAGCTTTCAATTAAAGATGTTTCTTTCCTTTTATTTTTTAGATGAAATACTTTACAAAACCAATCTTTTACTACTGCAATAATTGATAGTCCTTTCGCTCTTTGACTACCCCAATCTGCACTTATCTTACTAGGATGTCTTCCCCATACCTTAAAAGTATAATCTTCAAAGAACATTTTATAAAGCTTCTTTCCAAATCTATTAATATAAAAGTTTTCAAGGGATGTCTCTTTTCTTTTAAATATAATAGATTTTAAATAACTAAAACCTCCACGTAAGACATTAAGAAAGCCTAAATTTTTAAGTGTATCCCAATTAATAGTAATTGGATAATTAAAAAAATGTTTTAAGTAATAAATACGAGACAAACGATTTCTAATTAAAAATGTACAATCCTCTTTTTCAGGATCAGGTCCACCTTCCTCTAACTTTTTTTCTCGTCCTAAAGCTTTATCATCAAAACTCATTTCTCCTTGAACTGGCATAATTTCTTTCCAAAACTTAACAACCTCTTCATTTTTAGAAAAGAATCTATGCCCCCCTAAATCCATACGATTATTATTATAGTTAACAGTCTTAGAAAGCCCTCCTACTTGCTTTTCACTTTCTAAAACTATTACTTTATATTTATTACTTTTATTCAACAATTCATAAGCAGCGGTCAATCCTGCAGGTCCTGCTCCTATAATAATTACTGTCTGCATTGTAACACCTCAATAATAACTAATATTCAAAATCTTCTATTCTCTTTTTAACATAACTTATCCCGTTACTATCTTCTTTATCTCTAATTTCTTCTTCTATATTCATAAGATAAATCATATCTTTTACCAAAAAACTATTACAAAAAGCAAAAATAAAATTTGAATAAGGAAGTAAATTCTCTTCATTACTAAGAACATTCTCTTTTTTAGATATAGAACTATATATAAAAGGATAAAACATAAACTCTCTTTTTTCAGTTATTTTAAAAGGAACATGAATAGTATCAATATCTCCAAAATTAATAAGCGCTTCAAAATACTTTTTCTCTTCATCTTTATTATATCTAATACTCACACTAATTTTATCTAAGTTACTATCAGATACTTTACTAACAATTTCTTTAAAATTCAACTCATTAAATGATGAAAAAAACTGATTAGGTACAATTATATTAGCACAATTATCCTTTTTATATCCATAAACTCCTTCATCATATCGATAAATAAAAGGACTTTCTTTTTTTTCTATACTTTTACCATTTTTATCAAATAAATACATATAAGTACCTTTACTATCTTCCCAGCCAGATACAATTACTTTATCATCAATATATTCCAAAAAATTAACTGAACTAGACCCTAACTGATAAGCATCACCATAAACTCCACAACTATTTTTTCTCACTAAATAATTAATATTATCTATATTAGTAATAGCATAACTATTACTTTTTCCATATACATCCATACAAAACCTCCCTCTTATATAATACAACTATTTTCTACTTTCAACAAGTTTTCCAGTTGGCATAACATATATCCTAGCTCTACCAAAATCATTTTTCCTACTTACTTGATTATTATTTAAATCATTTAACATAGTTACAAGTTTACATTTAAAAAAGTAATAAGAAAATAATTCAAATGGTATTAAAGAATCATCATCCTTTAATTTATATTCATTATGAAAACTTTCACTATAAACAAATGAATAAAAATTAAGATTATTCTCATTATCTAAAGTAAAAGGAACATGAACATTATCAATATCTCCAAATTTAATAATCACTTCATAATAATCATTAGACTCATTATAATTAGCTGCCTTAACCTTAAACATATTAAATGAATCATTAGGATTAAACATAATTAACTCTTTCTTTAAATCATAAATATTAAAGTCTTTTTTTTCTATGCTAGGAGTAACCAAAACTAAAGAATTATCATTATTATAACTATACAAATTCTTATTAACTTCTGTTATGTCTCCATCTACATAGAGTCTACTAAAGCATTCTCCACTTCTTACATCAATATTTTTAAGATACATTGTATTCTCTTTTATATCGTTAACATTTATATATTCTTTATCCTTAGTTATAGTAATACCGCTATATATAGTCGCTTCCTCTTCTATAAGATCTCTTTTACTAAGCTTACCAGAAACAACTAATGTATTATTTTCTTCAATATAATTGGCAAAACTAGGATTAAGTCCTAAATAATATAATGTAGAAAAACTCATTGCTACTTTTTTTAATACATAGTGATGTTCATTAAAAGACATACTTGCTAAATTGTCACCAACCAAACCTTTTATTATCATACTACCTACTCCATTACTACTATATTTATATACTAATTATATGTGATAAAAGAACAAATAAAACAAACAAGTTTGTTTTTACCTTGTCGTTACCTCCAAGGATTCCTACTTCATAGATAAGGTAACCCCTATTCTCCATAGGCTTAAATTCCGATAGTCGCTACCGTACTCAATAATCTATTTATCTTTGTTCATTTTTTATTATATCAAACATTACTTAACTTTGGTAGTGTAACTTCAATCCTTCAAACATTATGTTTAAACTTGCATTTATATCTCTATCATTATGTGAGCCACATTTTGGGCAATCATATTCTCTTATACTCAAATCTTTTAACTTACTATTCTTATATCCACAATAACTGCATATCTGACTACTTGGATAATAGGTATTTATTTTATAATAAATCTTTCCTTTTATCTTACATTTCCATTCTATTAGAGAACGTAATGTACTAATACATGCATCTGATAGACTTTTATTAAATGCTTTTCTCTTATCTTTAAACATATCTTTTACTAATAAACTCTCTGTTACTATAATATCATGGTCGTTCACTATCTCTTTTGCAATGTCATTTAAATAATGTTTTCTATAATTTTTAATCTTAGCATGTACTCTTGCTATTTTCTCTTTTGTCTTTAAATAATTCTTACTTCCTTTTTCTCTTCTTGATAACTCTTTTTGTAATCTTTTTAATCTTTTTTCGAACTTCATTAAGACTTTCTTATTACTATATTTAATACCATCACTAGTTACTACTAAATCTTTTATACCTAAGTCTATTCCTACTATACTAGTAGGTGTTATCACTTTTTCTACTAACAAATCTTCTTCTACTAATACACTTACATAATACTTATTAGTTGTATCTTTTGATATAGTTGCATTTACTATTTTTCCTTCTATTCTTTCTTTATTTCTATATCCTCTTATTTTAACTCTACCTAGTTTAGGTAATTTTATAAACCTTGTTAATAAATCTAATTCTATATTACTATAAACTTTTCCTTTATAAGTACCTCTTACACAACTAGTTCTATAGGATTGTCTTGCAAACTTACTTTTAAAATTTGGATATCCACTTCTCTTAGCAAAGAAGTTATTAAAACCATCTTCTAAATCAAATATAGCACATCTTAAGGCACATGAATCTACTTCTTTAAGGTATTCATGATTGTTTTCTAATTCTTTTAAATCTTTACACAAATCAAATGATTTCTTTACTCCACTTTCTTTTTGATAATTTAGATAGTAGTTATAAACAAATCTACTACATCCAAAAGTCTTATGAATTAATATTCTTTGTTCTTCTGTTGGATATAATCTAAATTTATATGCTTTATATATTTTCATACAACGAGCCTCCCTTTAGTAACTAAAGTGTACTGTATAGAAGATATGTTTGTCAATACATTTTTTCGATTTTTAAGTATAACTTTCCTATTATATGAAAAAAAGCAAATAAAAAGAGCCTAAACTCTTTCTATCTGCTTCTAATTAAAGCTATGTAATTATTAACTTGACTCGCCCAAGTAGTACTTGCAGCATATTTTGGACCAATCGCTTCTGGCGTAGTTAAGCCATAAGAATAATAATTACGATATAAGTTATCTAAATAGCCCATAATACCCTCATCAAGAGTAGCATATGCTTTATATGCTCCGCCTCCACAGCTAGGGCCACCTTTTTGACCACCAACATTATTACATTCACGAACTAAACTACTACAAGTACCATTACATCCTGTCTCATGAAGAATAATAGCAGTTGCCATATAAGGATCAATTCCAAGTTGTAGTGAATAACTAGCTATTAGATATCCTTTTCCTGAAATAGTAGAATTTAATGAACGATTAAGTTTTTCTGCTAACTGATTCATAGTTAAGCCATCATAAACAATAGGATCAACTGGAACAGTACTAACTTCATCATAAGTCTTAACATCTTCTAGTTCATCTTCAATTGTTACTTCTTCTACTTCCTCAGTATCAGTAGTATCTTCTTCTACTTCAGTATTATTATTAGATTCATCTGCAGTATCAGTATTTTCTTCATTCTTATTATTATTAACATCTTCTACTTTACCTGCATTTAAATCATTCATTGTCACAGTTTCATAAGCTACAGTATTATCTTCTATTTGAAAAGCTTTATACTGTAATACTCCGGCTAAGCCTATCATAAAAACACCAATAGATGCTAAGGTAAGACTCAGCTTACTAACTTTTTTCATAGTTCCTCCTTCAAATAAGAACAATAAAATTGTACCAAATTTCTATTATTTTGTCAAATTTGACATCCGAACCTATTATATTATATGTTTTTTCTTGACTTTTTCTTAATTTTATTATTGTAAGAAATATATATTAAGACTCCTCCAATTAAAATCAATATTCCTCCTATTAAATATATATATGTAGCACTTCTTGATGTATTAGGTACTTCAACTGGTTTAGAATTATACATAACTTCACTTTGAATATCTCCAGTACTCTTTACTTCAAAATCTATTACTGATGTATTTAAGACATATCCATCTGGAGCGATTGTCTCAGTAAGAGTATATTTTCCTACTGGAAGTTTCTCTATATAATGTGGACTATCACTAGATGTCCATTCATCTATAATCTCTCCCTTACTATCTCTTATTACTAAATGTGCCCCTTTTACTTCTTCACTATTAGCCATATCAAGTTTACTTATTTCTACTTTAGTAAAGTCATTTACAAAGTTTATTACACCAACTTCATTACTATCACTAACACTAAAGTATATAGGACTATCATTTACTATCACTCCATCTGGCGCTTCTATTTGTCTTAATGTATAATCTCCTATCTCTAATTCATCACTTGTATAAACATCTTCAGTAGTCGTAAATTCATCTATTACTTTTCCATCTCTTGTCTCTAATCTATAAGTATATCCACTAACTCCATTAGTATCTACAGTTAATACTCTATTATTAACACTTATTGCAGTTATATCATTACTTATATTAACAGTTTGTACTTTTCCTGTTTCTAATACTCTAAATGTCACCTTAGATACTGTTCCAACATATCCAGAAGGTGCTTCTATCTCTTCAAGACTATATATTCCTGGCACTAATCTTTCTACTTTATATGGACTAGCCGTACTAACAAAAGTAATTGGTGTCATCTCTCCATCTAATCTACTTAATCTCATCTTAGCCCCTGCTATATAGTCTCCTGTCCTAGCATCTATCTTACCTAGAGTTACTATTATTGGCCTATTTTCTATTGTAACACTAGGATTTGGATTACTAGAACTTATTGTTACTTCATATTCTTTATCACTTTTTATATAACCATCTGGAGTATCTGTTTCAACTATTTTATATGTTCCATCAGATAAATCACTTACTACTGTAGGAGTATCTGTCGTTGTAACAGTCTTAACTAAATCACCACTACTATTTCTTATCTCTAGTACCGCTCCACTAACAGCCTTTCCTGTTTCACTATCTATCTTTTGAATAGTAAGTCCTCCTGTTTTATTAGATATTGTATAAATATTAGAAGTAGTATTAACATTAAAATCAATAGATACTTTCTCATCTGTCTTAATATAACCACTAGGAGCTTCCACTTCTTCTAAAGTATATTTTCCATATGGAACTTCTACTTTAAGTGGTGTATTACTACTAGTAAATGTTTCAGAATAATTTCCATCTTCACTAGTTAATTTTAACTTTGCCCCTGCTATATAAGAACCACTACTCATATCAACTTTACCAATATAAATAAATGATTTTACATTTTCCATTGTAACTTGAACACTAGTAGTATTTTTATCTATTGTAAAACTTTCTCTTTCTTTATTTAAAGCATAACCACTAGGAGCCTCTATTTCTTCTACATAATATGTACCTGGATCTAACTTATCTATAGTATAAGGATCTTTAGTAGTAGTAAAGGTATCTATTTCACTTCCACTACTATTAGTAATTCTAAGTTTCGCTCCACTCAAAGGATTACCATCCTCATCTACTTTATTAATGACTATCTGATTATCTGAATTATAGAACACAGCCGTAATAGGTTCAGTTTCTTCACCTGTAATTGTAACAGTAACTTCACTAGAACTTAATGTATAACCATTAGGTGCCTTTACTTCTATTACTTTATATTCACCTTTTTCTAATCCTCTAACACTATGTCCTTTATTATTAGTTGTCCATTCATCTATTACTTTATTATCTGATACTCTTATAAGTCGTAACACCGCTCCACTTACAAAAGAATTATCACTGGCATCTCTTTTTTCTATTATTACTTCATTCTTCTTATCTTCAAAATCAACTGTTATTTTAGTATGAGTTTTATCTAGACTAATTTTTTTCTCAGTAGTATTAATAACATAACCTGATGGTGCCGATACTTCTACTACTCTATAAGTTCCTTCTTTTAGTTTAGCAGTATCAACACTAACATAATCATTAGTTGTTGTTATAGTATCTACTACTTCATTATCACTATTAATTATATTTAATACTGCCCCACTGACTGCACTACCTGTTTCACTATCTACTTTTCTAATTCTTACATCATACTTTGAATTTGTTATTGTTTTACTAATATTTAAATTACTATCACTTATTATTACATTACTACTCTCTTCATCTATGTAATATCCATTAGGGGCTTCTAACTCTTTAATCTCATATTCTCCTGGTAATAAGTTATTTATTACATAATCACTAGTTGTACTCTCAAAACTTGCTACTGTCTTATTTGTTGCCTTTCTAATAACTTCTATACTAGCACCTGCTAAAGGACTATTATTACTACTATCTACTTTCTTTATTGTTAAACTTCCTGTTGGCATAGATACACTAGCTGATACAGTTTTTTGTTTAGGTACTCCTACAAGTGTCCCTACAACTGCTTGTTGCATTGTATCTGCCATATTACTAGGTGGATCATAACTATAAGCGACATAATCTGTATAATTAACTACTACATTTATATTTACACTTATAGGATTATCTATCTTAGATAAATTTACTCTTAATTTAAAAGGTTCACCACTACTTATAGTATTATTTCCTACTACTTCATTACTACTATTAAGAACTTCTACGGCACTATTATCTACACTTACCGCATAATCATCATAACTAACATTACTATCTACTGTTATTAAATCAGTAACTAAATATTTATTATCACCACTTAATTTAAAGTCACTAGTAGAAATATTAAAAGAAGGATTAATTGTAACAGGATTATTTTTAGCATTAACTGCCCCTGTTATTAATGGTTCTATATATCTATAATAAGAACTACTTTTAATAACATTTTTTTGTTTAGCAGTTAAAACTCCATTGGTATCATCACTAACACCATTTACTCTATCTTGATAAAACCATATCGCTACTTGTGTTAGATAATCATCATTCTTATCATTACCAGTTAAGCTTTTATTAGGATAAGCATTTTGTAATATATATACATATCCTGCATCCAAAGGAACCTCACTCTTAGTAATAGTTTGAGCTTTATCATTACTTGGCCATCCTTTTTCTTTTTCAAGACAATATACAGTATATTTATTATTACCATCATAAGCATAATATGGTACTAATGATATTATCTCATCACCATCTAAACCATCTTCAAATAAGGCAACTCTATCAGTAAGAACATTACCCATTCCCGTCGTTAATGTATCTGGAAGTTCTGTTGGTAAAGCATAAGAACCTGCTACTGTTTTACCAAAAAAAATAACCATTATAATTGAAAAGAAAATGCTAACTGTAACCTTTAACCAATCATTTTCACTTTTCTTAAATACACTACTAAATCTTTTTATCATATCTATCACCTATCTTATAAAGAGTATAACACAAAAAAAATAGTAATTAAATACTATTCTTTCAATAAAGTTAAACTAACTTTCTTCTTATCTAAATCTATTGCTTCTACATAACAATCAACTATATCACCAACACTAAATAAATCACTAGGATTTTTAATATATTGATGTGTTAGTTTTGAAATATGAGCAAGTCCATCATTCTTTAGACCTATGTCAATAAATAGACCAAAATCGACTACATTACGTATTGTTCCCTGTAGTTTATCACCTATTTTTAAGTCTTCTAGATGTAAGATATCACTTCTTAAAATTGGTTGTGGATAATCATCTCTTAAATCCCTCATAGGCTTTTCTAAAGACTCTACAATATCAGTTAAAGTATATTTATCAATATCGATTGTCTTACTAAGACTCTCTATATCTAAACATTTAAGTTTATTAATAAGTTCCCTACTACCTAAATCATTAACACTAAAGCCTAAATAATTAAGAAGTTTAAGAGTCTTATCATAACTTTCAGGATGAATTGAAGTCTTATCTAAGGGATTATCTCCATCAAGTATTCTAAGGAAACCTACTGATTGTTCATAAACTTTATCAGTAACTCCCTTTACATCATGAATCTCATCTCTATTTTTAAATTTACCATATTTATCTCTAAAGGCAATGATATTATCTATTACTTTTTTATTAAGTCCTGATACATATTTTAGTAGTGAAGGGCTAGCTGTATTAATATTAACACCAACTCCATTAACTGCCTTACTAACAACAAAGTTTAATGATTCATCTAACTTCTTAACAGGTACGTCATGTTGATAAAGACCAACACCTATACTTTTAGGGTCTATTTTAACAAGTTCCGATAAAGCATCTTGCACTCTTCTACCAATACTAACGGCACTTCTTTTTTCCACAGTTAATTGTGGAAACTCTTCTATTGCAAGCTTACTTGCAGAATATACTGATGCCCCTGCTTCACTAACAATTATATAGGAAACATCTCTTTTAGCATCTTTAATTGCCTCTGCTACAAAAGCTTCACTTTCACGAGAAGCAGTACCATTGCCGATAGCGATTACATCTATATTATATTTATCAATAAGTTCAAGTAATTTCTTCTTAGAGCCTTCTATATCATTATGTGGTTCTGTTGGATAGATAACATCAATATCTAAGACTTTACCAGTTTTATCTAAAACAGCAAGTTTACAACCCGTTCTAAAAGCAGGATCATAACCTAATACAGTTTTATCTTTTAAAGGTGGTGTAAGTAAAAGTTTCTCTACATTAAATGAAAAGTTTTCAATAGCACGTTCTTCACCTTTTTCTTTAAGTTCACCACGAACTTCTCTATCTACACTAGGAAGTATTAAACGTTTAAGACTATTGTTAATCGCCTCAAGAATTATTTCATAACAAAATGACTCTTTATTCTTAATAACTTTAGTCTCTAAATATTTAACTATTTTCTCTACATCATAATCTAACTTAACAGATAAAACTCCTTCTTTTTCCCCTCTATTTATCGCTAATATTCGATGAGGTTTAATGTGTTTAACTGTTTCACTAAACTCATAATAGTTACTATAAGTCTTATTTTCATCTTCTGCATTTTTCTTTAACTTACTAACAATTACCCCTTCCCTAAAGATATAACTTCTAATCCATTTTCTATAATATGCATTGTCACTTATCCATTCAGCGATAATATATTTAGCCCCAGTAATAGCATCTTCCACAGTCTTAACTTTATCATTAAGATATTTTGAGGCAATAGTATTAATATCCCCTTTAGTAGGACAAGACATAATAATCTTGGCAAGAGGCTCTAATCCATTATTAATAGCATCCGTTGCCTTAGTCTTTTTCTTCTCTTTATAAGGGCGATATAAATCATCTACTTCCACAAGCTTAGTACACTTCATAATAGAAGATTTCAACTCATCAGTAAGTAACCCCTTCTCATCAATTAATCTAATAACATCTTCTTTACGTTTCAAAAGATTAACTTGATACTGATAAACATCATCTATAGATTTAATAACTTCTTCATTTAAAGCCCCTGTCGCTTCTTTACGATATCTTGCAATAAAAGGAATAGTATTACCTTCTTCTAATAATTTTAAAACAGTCATAACTTGTTTTTTACTAATATCTAAATCTTTACTAATTTCTTCAATAATTACTTCATTCATATAAATCCTCTTTTCTAACACTATCTATTTTAATATAAATAAGAAAAGGATTAAAGTAAAAGAGAAATATTTGACGTAAAAAAGAACTAAGATATTTATCCTAGTTCAATCGCAAATGGATTTTCTTTAGTTCCATCTCCACCTGTTATGATAACATTTGATTTTAAATTAATGGATGGGCGAATATTATATGGATTCCAAGGAGCAAAATCTGCACCATAACCATTGCTAAAGATAATACGTACGTAATAAGAGGTATCCCCAGGAGTTAAAGTCCAAGAATATGTGTCACTAACATATTCAACAAATTGTCCTGCCATTAACTCACCAAACCTTAGTAATCCCACTTTCGCAATAGTTGTATTAGAAGTTAATGATGTCATATTTATATCTGTATACTTTGCTAATTTATAATTTTGACCATTTGCCACTGCTCCTAAATACCAAGTAGTATTATCTTCTATCATATTAACTTGTTCTTCCGTTAAATAAGTACCACTATTTATATATTCACCATTTAGAAAACTTCCTATTGTATTTGTGCTTGAATAGTTTACATTACCTCCAAAGGCAAGTGATTTATAATTTCCATTTTCTTTTAATGGCTCTGCACTAGTTATTTTTGTTAATCCTTCGGTCTCATGACTTACTATTCTATATAAGTTGTTTTCTCCAGTTCCAAAAGTTATATATTCCCCACTATATCTTGTATTAAGTTTTACTCCTTCTAAATTATTATCATTATCTCCTTCTAAACGATAGGGATTTTCTTCACTTCCATCTCCTGCTACTATTTTAATATTAGGATTTAAATTTACCACCGGTCTTATACCATGACAATTTGTAACTCCAATTGTTCCAATAGAGCCATCATACCTAACTATATAATTAGTTGAAGAATTATTTGCAGTTATAGTCCACCAATAAAGATTATTATTTAAATAACCATTACTGCCACCAGTCATATTATACTCATAAACATTTAAAAGTCCTACGGTATCTTCTACTATGGTCCCACCTTCTTCTTCACTTGGTAGTTTACCATCAACAACCATACTGGCATTCCATTTACTATCCATCTTTATAAATTTATCTGGTTCTCTTAAATTATATAAAAAACCATCTATAGTTGTATCATTTAACCAAGATTCCATATAACTTCCTGCAAAGGCACTACTATCATTGTCATAGTTAACTGTACTTATATTCCACTGCGTTACTAACTTAACACTATTATCACTTGTATCTATACTTACTACTCTCCATAATTTTCCACTATACCATATATAATTATATGGATTACTCCCCGTTACAAAGGTCTGCTCAGAGTCTTCATAATTTAATCTATTCATGATATCATCTTCTATTACTTCTTTAACTATTCCTGTTGATGTTATCTTTCTTAGTAAATGCCCGTTTTCTGGTAATTCTAAATCATTATAATCTAATCCTACACTTACTCCTAATTCTATACTTATTTCACTTTCTGTAGTATTTGATACTCTTACTATATAAGTATTACTACTTCCTGTTGTGTCTACTTTCTCTAAGTTTATTCCTGTACTAGATGGTGGGGTATTTACTCCTTCTTTTTCTATATACCCTATATCTACTCCTTCAGGCAAACTTCCTTCATAATAAAAGTTAAATCTTCCTACTCTATTATTAGGGTTAGATAAACTTACTATAAAATCTTTTCTACTATTAGCAGATACTGTTAAAGTATTTTCTTCTTCGCCATCTACTTTTAATTCATAAGTTAAATTACCTGTTACTATACTTATAGCATTTTCTTTTTCTTTTGTTACTGTAAACATAGCATAAGAAAAGTATCCTCCTAGTATTAATAATGTTATTATAATCATTACTATCATATATATCTTACTAAAACTTGTTTCTAATAATATCTTCTTCATATCCTTACTCCTTTCATTATTACATACAAAAAAGAATAGAATTATCCTCTATTCTTTTAAGCCATAATGAAAGAAAGTAACTAAATTACTACTAAACTGCCACCCCCCCAGGTAACATGTTGTAAACATGACATCTTCATAGTTTAACCTTCTTTCTTATCTTTTGTTAATTTAATGTTATCACAAATTACTTTAAATAACAATATTTTTAATAACCAACTCTTAATATTTTAAAAGTAACATTCCGACTAACACCATAGTTTATCGCTTCTTTACTTGTCTTAAACAATAAATCAAAGTCATACACTCTACCAAATCCAATATTACGTCCTGTATCTAAAACAATTCCAATAAAACTACCAGCATTGCTATTACTAACTTCTATAACAGTACCAAAAGGAATACTTCCATCTCCTGCTAATATTCTAATATCACCATAAGTAGAATCAGAATAATAAATACTATCACCTATATAATGTCCTGAAGCCGTACAATTACCAATATCAGAACCATATCCACTCATAGTACCTTTAAAAGTAGAACCAACTGTAATAGAAGGAATATAAACTTCTTCTGAAGGTTTACTATCAATAGGAGTATTATCTTCTATTACTTCATCTTTTCCTACAACTACTTCTTCTTTAGGTTCCTCTTCTACAACCTCTTCTTGAACTTCTTCCTCTACTACTTCAGGTTCTTCTTCTACTTCTTCTACTATTTCAACAGGTGCAACTTCAATAACTTCTTCTTTTGTAATCGCATCACTATTTACATAAGTAATTTTATTATTTACATCTATATCCTTTACATCAGGTGTAGTTGTACTAACAAGTAAACAACACCCCATAAATAAAATTGCATTAATAATATAAATGGTTCTCTTCATAAATATCACTGCCTTCTATATACATTTATATCTTAACACATAGACACTTATAAGACAACCACTTGACAAAAAGATTAGTGTAAACTACTGTTCATAATAACTCTTAATAACATCATAATCACAGTATGGTAAATACTTATCATCAACAGCCATATAATCATCTCTACCCTTACCAGCAATTAATACTATATCATTATCTTCTGCCATATCTAAAGCTTTATAAATAGCTTTCTTTCTATCCACAATTCTAAGATAATTAGTTTTATCTGAACCACTAACTAAATCATCTATTATTTTATTAGGGTCTTCATACCTTGGATCATCCATTGTAAATATTACATAATCAGACTTTTCTAATACCACTTTACCCATACCAGGTCTTTTAGTAGTCTCTCTTCCTCCTGCACTACCTGTAACTGTAATTATTCTAGATTCTTTAACCATATCTAAAAACGTTAATATATTATCTAAGGCATCAGTAGTATGAGCATAATCAAGTATTACTGTGTATTTAGAGACAAAAGGCATTATCTCCATTCTACCCTCTATTTGTTTAATCTTACTAACTCTTTTAACTATCTCCTCAAAACTAATACTCTTACATAATAAAGTAAGGATAGCTGAGCTTAAATTATCAACATTAAAACTACCAAGTAGTGGAGAAGTAACCTCATAAGTTTTATTATTATATTTAAAAGTAATAATAGTTTTATCTCTTTTCAAAGTATAATCTTCTATCTTTAAAGTATCACTATCCTTATAGCCATAACTAACTATATTACCATGTGCTTCCCTCTTAAACTTATCAAAATACTTATCACTACTATTTAATATAGAATAACCATCATCTTTAACTTGTCTAACTAACTGACATTTACAATCTACATAGTTTTCTAATGTTTTATGAATATTTAAATGGTCTTCTGTAATATTAGTAACTATTCCTATATCATATCTAATATCATCAAGTCTATGTCTATAAAAAGCCTCACTGCTTGCTTCCATACAAATAGTATCACATCCTGCATCAACAAATTCTCTAAAGTACATATAGAGTCTATCTACATCAGGACATGTATTTCTAATACTTTCCTTTTTACCTTTATATTTTTTCCCATTAGTACCTATATAAGCACATGACTCTCCCAATAATTGAAAAATTATTTCTGCTACAGTAGTCTTACCATTAGTACCCGTAACACCTATAATACAAGCTTTTTCACATGGATAATCATAGAACTTAGCACTAAGTTTTCTAAGTTCTAAATTAGTATTATCGACTTTAATAACAGGTACTGTTTTATCTCCTACATCGCGACTAACAACAATAGCACTCGCACCGTTTTTAATCGCTTCATCAATAAAGTCATGTCTATCTGCAGTTACTCCCATTGTACAAACAAATATATCCCCAGGTTCTACTTCTTTAGAATTTATTTTAATTCCTTTAATTAATCTATCATCATCTATATTATATAACTCATTTAACTTTTTCAAATAAACCACCTTCTAATATAAAATATAAATATCTAATAATCTTGTTACTTATATTATATACCATTGCCAAAATAATGAAAAGAAAAAGACTTCTCGCCCAAGAAATCTTTAACTTAATTTAGAATTAATTCTGACTCTCTTTACATCTCTTTTGTTAACTATATATTAACATACTTTATATAGCATATCAACTACTTATTTTAAACTTTCTATTTTCTCTCTAGATAAACCAGTAATATTCATTATTTCTTCAATAGAAAAGTCTATATCCAATAGTTTTTTTGCCGTTGAAACAAGTTGTTCCTCAAAGGCTTTACTTTTCTCTTCAAGAGATTTCTGCCCCTCTTCAAGAGATTTCTGCCCCTCTTCAAGAGACTTTTGCCCTTCTACAAGAGACTTTTGCCCTTCTTCAAGAGACTTTTGCCCCTCTTCAAGAGACTTTTGCCCTTCTTCAAGAGACTTTTGCCCTTCTTCAAGAGATTTCTTCCTCGCTTCAAGAATCTTATTATTTTCTTCTATAAATTTCTTACCTTCTTCAATTTTTACCAAATCATCTTTAACATACTCTTTTGCCTTTTGTTTCCATTCCCATTCTTTGTGTTTTTCATAATCATATACACCAATTATTCCTAAATTATTAGATAGTTTTTTTATTTCTTCTTTCGCTTCCATTAATCCTTCAACTCCTTCACTAATCTTTTCTATATCTTCTCGCTTTGTCAAAGTTAGTAAAGTTATAGCCCTCTCAAACTCACTTAACTCATCATTATTATAATATTTTTCACGGAATTTTAAAAGATTAATATTGTATATTATAAGATTTTCTGAAAGCACAATCCCCCGTTCAGGGTCCATTAATACAAACTTTATTATGTCTCTATCATCATATTGCCAATCTAAATCAAAGTTTATCTGAATACCTATATAACTATCATCATAATTTTCTCCACTAAAATTCGCTTCAGTTTTACCTTTTAATATATAATCAATATTTCTGTTTATTAATCCTTCATAATAACTAGCATTCATTTCCAAATTAACTACATTTCTTTCAACTCTTACAATTATATCTGTAACTTTCTTCTTTTCTTTAGCATTACTAACAGGTAACTCTGTATTTTCCAAATGCATATTCTTTCTTATTATTTCTTTATCAATACCTAAAAAGTGTTCTAAAATTATACTTAAAAATAAATGGCTATTTATCATTAAATTCTTAAAGACAACATCTTGTGTAGCAGGTAAAACCTCCCCTTTTCTTATAAGCTCATCTCTTAATTTTATCGCTTCTTTTAAATTTATTATTTTTTCTAAAAATTCTTCACTATATCCAGTATACAACACAAATTCTCCTTTCTTA
The DNA here is from genome assembly GCA_946497955.1 of uncultured Mycoplasmatota bacterium. Classification (GTDB taxonomy): domain Bacteria; phylum Bacillota_I; class Bacilli_A; order RF39; family UBA660; genus Onthousia. Next base: position 34,572 of record CAMMMH010000008.1, read on the forward strand.
ATTACATACTTTCCAGAAAGTGATTACACTCTAACATAAGGAGAAAAGTAATGCAAAAAGTGAATTTTCAAAATCTGAGCCAAAAAAAGAGGCAATTTTATCAAAAAATGCCCTTTTTCACTAAAATTCACTCCAAAAATCGCTTGAATTTTCAAAATTCACATAAATTTTATTTTTTTCTTCTTTCTACTTTTAATCCCATCATCAAATCATTAACAGGAATATTTTTATCAAGGTTCTCATCTTTAATAACTTCAATAGATAATGTCTCTTCTTTAACATAATTCATATATTTATCTAGCATTACATCAATAATATCTTCTCCATTATAGTAAAGATTAATTCTATCAGTAATAACAAAATCAGCTTCTTTTCTTAGACTTTGTACTTTTCTAACTACTTCACGAGCAAGTCCTTCTAAGATTAAATCATCTGTTAAAGTAGTATCCAACACTACACTAATATTACCATTACTAGAAGCACAGTATCCTTCTTTATTCTTAAGAGTTGTTGTAATCATATCTTCAGTAATCTTTAACTCTTTACCTAAAAACTCAGTAGTATAGTAACCTGATTTAATCTGATTAACATCACTGATATCAAATTTACTAACTAATTCTTGGAAAGCTCTAATATCACTACCAAACATCTTACCAACTACTCTAAAGTTAGGTTTAACAATATAATCCATATAAAGACTCATATCATCTTCATAAACTACTTCTTTTACATTTAACTCTTCTAAGATTATAGATTCTAATTCGCCTACTACACTTTCAAAGACTTTAGGAACAATAATGAAATGAAGTGGTTGCCTAACTTTAATAGACACATCTTCTCTTGCATTACGTCCTAAACTACAAATATCACGAACTAAACTCATTCTATTTTCAAGTTCACTTGATATTAAAGTTTCATCTACTTTAGGGAAATCTCTCAAATGAACACTTTTACCATCAGTCAAATTACGATAAATTTCTTCTGTAACAAATGGTGTAACAGGTGCCGCCATCTCACATAAAGTAAGTAAAACTTCATAAGTAGTTTGATATACTGCCTTTTTAGACTCAGTAAGTTCACTATCCCAGAATCTCTTTCTATTACTTCTAATATACCAATTAGAAAAGTCATCATTTAAGAAATCTACAATATAATGAACTACTTTATTTAAATCATATTCATCATATGCTTTAGTAACTAAATCTAAAGTATTATTTAAACGAGATAGTAACCACTTATCAACTAATTCTCTATCTTTAACTGGAACATTATAAACTCTAGGATCTATTTTATCAGCATTAGCATACATCTCAAAGAATGAATAAGCATTTTTAAGCGTTGATAAGTACTTAGAATTAACTTCTTTTAAGCCATCATTATCAAACTTAATAGGAGTCCATACTGGAGATACATAAGGTAAATAGAATCTAATAACGTCACTTCCAAACTCATTCATCAAATCAAATGGTTTAACGATATTACCTTTACTTTTACTCATCTTTTTACCGTATTTATCGAGTAATAAGTCATTAACTAATACGTTTTTATAAGGACTCTTACCAGTAACAAAAGTAGATATTAACATTAATGTATAGAACCATCCTCTAGTCTGATCAATTCCTTCACAAATAAAGTCAGCAGGAAATTGGTCTAGAAATAACTCTTTATTTTCAAATGGATAATGGTATTGTGCAAAAGGCATAGAACCAGAATCAAACCAACAGTCAATTACTTCACTAACACGACTCATAGTTTTACCACACACTGGACATTTAATATGAATGTCATCAACATATGGACGATGTAACTCTATAGTTTCATCTATATCTTCTATCGCTTTTTCCACAAGTTCAGCTCGTGTTCCTATCATCTCTTGATGCCCACAACTACATTTCCATAAAGGTAATGGTGTACCCCAATATCTATTACGAGATATTGCCCAGTCATTCATATTTAATAACCAGTTACCAAATCTTTTCTCTCCCACAAAAGATGGATACCAATTAACACCATTATTATTTTTAACAACAGCATCTTTTATCTTAGTTACTTCTAAATAATAAGATGGTTTCGCATAATATAAAAGCGGTGTATCACATCTCCAACAATGAGGATAGTTATGTGCCATTTTTATTTTCTTAAATAACTTACCATTTTCTTTTAAGTATTTAATAACCTCTATATCAGCATCGAAAACAAACATTTCTTTCCATAATCCCTCAGTATATTTACCATCCTCTCCTACTGGATTTAAGACTGGTAAATTATATTTTTTACCTACATTATAGTCATCTTGTCCAAAAGCAGGTGCAATATGAACAATACCAGTACCATCTTCCATAGTTACATAATCATCTACTGTAACAAAGAAAGCTTTCTTATCTACTTTTAGACTAGGTATTAACTGTTCATATTCCATATACTCTAAGTTCTTACCACTATACTCTTCTAATACTGTATAATCATCTCCTAATACTTTAGAGGCTAGTTTTTTACCTACAATAAACTTATTACCTTGTGACTCAACAAGCACATACTCTTCTCTTGGATTAACACAAAGTGCTACATTACTAATCAAAGTCCAAGGAGTAGTAGTCCAAACAAGAAAGTAAACATCTTCATCCTTTTTCTTCATAGGAACAATAACAGTATTTGCAGTTACTTCTTTATAACCCTGTGCAACTTCATGAGAAGCTAACCCTGTACCACATCTAGTACAATATGGTAGTATCTTATGTCCTTCATAAAATAATCCTTCATCAAAGAATTTCTTTAAAATCCACCATTCTGTTTCTATATAGTTATTATCATAAGTAACATAAGGATGCTCTAAATCAATAAACTGTCCCATTTCTTTAGTTAAATCAGAAAAAGCCTTCTCATTTTCCCAAACACTCTCACGACACTTCTGATTAAACTCTTTTATACCATATTCTTCGATATCTTTCTTATTACTAAAGCCAAGTTCCTTTTCTACTTGTAACTCTACAGGAAGTCCATGAGTATCCCAACCTACTTTACGAAGAACTCTATATCCTTGCATAGTCTTATATTTACAGAAAGTATCTTTCAAAAACTTAGCCATCATATGATGAAGTCCTGGTTTACCATTAGCAGTTGCAGGTCCATCATAAAAAACAAAGTTTTCCTTACCTTCTCTATTATCAATACATTGTTTTAAGATATCCATTTTCTCCCAAGTTTTTAAAATATTCATCTCAACTTCATGAGTCTTACCTTTTTCAAGTTCTTTAAATGCCATAATTATCTCCTCCTAAACAAAAAAATCTATGAATCACAAGGGTGTTAAAATAACACTGTACCACCTTGGTTCATAGATTTAATCTATCTTGATTATTTAACGGTATTACCCGGCTTTAACTTATCCTTAAAGCACAACTTGAAAGTGATCCGAAATAAGTTCCTTTATTAGTTTACACCATCCACTAACTCTCTATAAAATTTCCTTATTCCCGTCTTTCGCACTTGTTTTAAATAAAACTAAACCAAATATATCACAATTTATATAGTTTATGCAACTGTTTTTATAAATGTTTTGTTAAAATATTAGGCCTTATATGCTCTAAACAATCAGCAGAATAAAAAATCGTTCTATAGATATTAGCATGTAGCATGTTAACATAAACTAACTTATCTTTAACAAGTCGTAAATTCAATTCATTTTTTTGCCATATATTTCCTGAAGTTGTACTATCATATCCAGTAATAACAATATCATCACCACCCCAAGTAATATTATGAAAAACTCTAATGCCATAAATACTTTGATTAACTTCACCTATTTTTGTATCCTTATATATTTCACCTTTTTGTCCATTAATATAAGAATAACAATTATTTAAAGTAAGATTTCTATCCTTAACATATTCTATCAAAGCTCTAGACCTTTTCAAAATATTCTCTTCATTTAAAGCCTCAGGATATTTCCTTAACAATATTTCTAATTGTCTTAAAAGTCTATCTAACTCTTCTCTACCAACATCTGATATTAGTCCTTTTAAATTTTCTAAATAACCAATATCATACACTCCTACAATATTAAGCCAATCAACAATTTGATTTTCTTTCTTTGCAAAACTAGTTATTCTAGCAATCATAATATACCCCCTTCGAGTAAGACTTATTATATACCAATGGAAAGAAAAAAGCAAGAACTAAACTCTTACTTAAATCTCTTATCCTATAAATCATTTATTAAACAAATCACTATGACTACCAGTTTCTACTAAATATAAAATTAATATATCTTCATCATATTTATAAACTAATAACCAATCTGGTTCAATATGGCACTCCCGACAATTACTATAATATTTACTATCAATAAGAGCATGGTCTCTATACTTGGAATCTAACTCTTTTTTCTTAGATAATATAGCTTATCAATATTTTTGCCTTTTAAAACTATTTGTAAACTTAACTTTGTAATTATTCATCAGACTCTAAAGCCTCTTTTAAATCTGCAATATTATCATAAGCTTTATATTCATTTGGATGTTTCTCCATATAATCAAGTTCATTAAGGGCTGCTAAAAATTCTCTACTTGGTCTAGGTTCTTTAACCTCAAATGGTATTCCTCTTTCGTAAATTGCTCTTTTTAAAAACATATTTATAGCAACACTCATATTTAAACCTAAATTATTAAAAAGAGCAGTAGCTTCTTCTTTAACTTCTAAAGGAACATTCACATTAATAGCACTAGTTAAATTAGACATATAATAATCATCTCCTTTCTTGCCAACATAATAACATGTTTTTTATGTATATGTCAACATGTTTTCATGATAAACAAGGTAATTGTGTAGAAATATGTAGAAATCATCTAGTTTTTTCAACATCTAAACTAGGAACATTACTAAATATATCTCCAGTGTTATTAACTGTTTCTAAAGCCGCTCTCATACTATCTAACTGAGCTCTTTTAATAGCAAGCTCTTGTTCTTTGTTAACTCTTTCAGCTTCTTTTTTCTCTTTCGCTTCCTGATAAGCATAAGAAACACTATCAATATTACTTTTTATATCACGTTTAATAGAATTATATCTATCATTAACATTAGCTTTCAAATCAGATAACTCATTATTAAATACAGTCTTTATTTGAGACATACTCTTAGAAACTTTTCCCATCGTCTCATAAGCACTTACTCTTATATTAAAACCTGATTCATATACTTTATCACTAATATCACTAAATAAATTATCTTTCTTACTCTTAAAATATCTAACAACTCTATTAGTAGCTTTACCCATATAACTACTTTGTCTACTTGCCTTTTGTATTTTTTCATTTATATTAGCAAAAGGAACATCCCTTTCTTTATAATCTGCTTTAATCTCTTCATCAAATTTTATAGCACTATTTAACTCTTCTAATCTAGCTTGCTCTTCTTCCTTTTTCTTTTGCTCTACTGCTCTATTAAGTTTATTAGTAGCATATTTTAATTTAACTTCTTCTATAGCATTCTTAATAGTTAAATCTATAGTAGTATTCTCTTTCACTTTTTTAATTGCAGAATTCTTAACGTTAATAGCAAATGATGAGGCACTACTAACTCTACTTGCTCCTATTTCTCTTATATAGGAAAAAGTATCACTAACTTCACTACTAATTTCTCTACCAAAATTAATAACATCACTTTTCTTATCATCAACAAAATTAATGACATCATCTTTTCTATCATTAACAAAGTTAACTATATCTTCTTTTCTTTTATCTCTAATAGCCACTTTAAAATCTTCTTTAGCTTGTTTTCTCTCTAGTTTCTCTTCTTTCTCCTGTAACTTCTCTGCTCTTCTAATCTCTTTCTCCCGTTTCTTTTCAATTTTTTCTATCATTGCATCATATTTAGCAATTGCCTGTTCTATCTTAAAACGTCTAAACGGAGCAAGTAGTTTATTAGAAATAGAAGTAATTCTAGCCTTTCTAAGCATTGCCTTTGCATTCTTATATTCCTCTAAACTAGAAACTAATCTCTCTTCATCAGACAAAAGCTCTCTATCTAATTCTTCTAAAGTCATAAATATCGCATCCCCTTATGAAAACATTGCATTTACTATATCTTTTAATTTATTTTTCTCTTCATCTGTTTCTAAATCAACCAAAGTATCTTTACCGTCATTATCTTTAACAACACGAGAAGCTAAGATATCACTAGTCTCATCACCCTTATCAATCGCATAAATAGCATAATTCTCCCCATCAAGACTAACAGTCTTTAACATCTCTGCTTCCTTAATCTCGCCATCTACTTCAATCTTAAATTTTGTATCATCCATAGTTTTAACCTCCTTTTATCCTATATAAATATATTACCATAAATAAAATAAAAAAACTAGACTATATAAACATATAATCTGGCTTTTTATAAGGTTCATCATAACTCTTATCTTTCATATATCTATCTATGAGTACAACTCTATTCTCTTCTAGACTCTTAGGAACATCAATAACTCTTTGATTTCTTGAACCTCTATAATAGATATTTAAGCTTCTCTCTTCTAAGATAAACTTACCATCTACTAAGACATCTACTTCACTAAGTAACTTTTTCATCTTAGGATTTTTAAGCATCGCTTCATAAGTATAACCTGTATAACACCATACATTAAGTCCCATCTCATGAGCCGCTTTACTAATTTCATAACAGGCTTCACTCTGACACACAGGATCTCCTCCTGATAAAGTAATACCATCTTGATTTTTAATAGTCTTTAACTCATCTATTACCTCACTAACATCAAATAAAGCCCCACCATCAAAGTCATGAGTCCCCGGATTTTGACATCCAGGGCACGCATGAGGACATCCTTGTGTCCAAATAACAGTTCTTACCCCTTCTCCATCTACAATAGAATCAGGTTGTAAATAAGCTGCTAATCTAATTTTCATCTTACTTACCTTCTTTTGCAGTCTTTAAAATATCATTTATTCCACTATGTTTAACACGGTCAGCCTCTTCAGCACGTTTACCATTATTAAATCTATCAAGACCACCAACTAAGTAACCTGTAATACGTCTAATCCTTTCAAATTTTTGTCCTTCTCCAACTATTTTTTTCATATTTAATTCCTCCTTCTTATTTTTTATATTTATTCACAACAATTATTATCAATAGATGTTATTCTTTCAATTGGAACCCCTTCTCCTTCATGGCGTCCACACCTAGGACAAACATCATTAATAACTCCAACATATCCACAAACAGGGTCTCTATCAACAGGATGGTTAATCGCACCATATCCAATACCTGCTTCTTTCATAACACGAATTATCTTCTCAAATGCCTCAACATTAGAAGCCGCATCACCATCAAGTTCAATATAAGAAATATGTCCTCCATTAGTAAGAGCATGATATGGAGCCTCTTTCTCTATCTTATCAGTAATACTTATATTGTAATAAACTGGTACATGGAATGAATTAGTATAATATTCTCTATCAGTAACACCCTTAATCTTTCCATATATCGCTCTATCAATTCCTGTAAATCTACCAGATAACCCTTCTGCAGGAGTTGCAAGACAAGTAAAGTTCAAGTTATATTTTTTAGAATACTCATCACAACGTTTTCTCATAAAACTAATAATCTCAAGTCCTAACTTTTGACTTTCTTCACTTTCTCCATGGTGTTTTCCAGTTAAAGCTTTTAAGCATTCTGCAAGTCCAATAAATCCTGTAGATAATGTTCCATGTTTCCATACTTTTCTAAGTCTATCTGTAGGTTTTAACTTCTCACCATTATTCCAAATACCTTGTCCAAGTAAGAATGGAAAGTTATAATTATGTTTACTACATTGAAACTCAAATCTTTCAAGTAACTGGTCTTTAACCATATCCATAATATCACTAAGTTCCTTATAGAACCCATCCATATCTGCCTTATCTCTTTCTTTTAATGCTATACCATGTTTAATACCAAGTCTTGGTAAGTTAATAGTAGTAAAAGATAAATTACCACGTCCTGTAACAATTTCATTATCTGGACTAGTAACATCTCCTATTACCCTTGTACGACATCCCATGTAAGCTATCTCAGTATTAAAGTCTCCTTCTTTATAATATTGTAAGTTAAATGGAGCATCTATAAAAGCAAAGTTAGGAAAAAGTCTTTTAGCAGATACCTTACAAGAAAGTTTAAATAAATCATAGTTAGGATCTCCTGGATTATAGTTAACCCCTTCTTTTACTTTAAAGATAGATACTGGGAATATTGGTGTTTCTCCTTTACCAAGTCCTCTATCTGCAGAAAGTAAATAGTTTTTAATAACCATTCTTCCCTCAGGAGATGTATCTGTTCCAAAGTTAACTGATGAAAATGGAACTTGGGCTCCTGCTCTTGAATGCATTGTATTTAAATTATGAATAAATGCTTCCATTGCCTGTTCAGTCGCCCTATCAGTTTTCTGCATAGCTTTAAGGTAACTCTTTTCAAATATTTCATGAACCCTACTAGAGCCTTTCTGATAATCACTAAATTCTTTTACATCAATTTCAATTGACTCTTGCTTATCAATTTCTCTTATAATTCTATCTATATTAATACCTGGAATAAATCCCTCTAAATCTAAAAAATCATAAATTGTCTGTTTAAATTGTTTTTTAAATGTTTTAAGTACTCCAGGAGCTAGATAATAATCAAGTGCAGGTATTGCTTGTCCACCATGTTGATCATTTTGATTCGCTTGAATAACGATACAAGCTAACGATGCATAAGTTGAAATATCTTGAGGTGGTCTAACATATCCATGTCCTGTATCAAAACCATTTTTAAATAGTCTTGACAAATCTATTTGACAACAAGTAGTAGTACCCATTGCTAAGAAGTCCATATCATGAATATGTATAGTACCATTATCATGAGCTTCAGCATATTCTTTTTTCATCAAATATGCTTTTGCAAACTCTTTAGATACAGTCGCACCATATTGAAGCATTGTACCCATTGGACTATTACCATCAATATTAGCATTCTCACGTTTTGCATCTTCTTCATTAGCAGACTTAAGTCCAAGGTTTTCTAATGATTTTAAGAACTTATGAGTTTTATTATCTCCAAAGAAACTTTCTCTTGAAGCATTTCTTCTTTCTCTATATTCTGAAAATGATTTATATACATCATCATAACCCTTACTAGATAATTCTGTTTCTATATAATCTTGAATCTCTTCTATTTTAAAACGATTATTTTTCTCATCTTTATCTTTTATTATTTTCTTTAAAACAGCACTATATACTTTTTGAATATCAGAAGAGTTATATTTCTTTTCTTTTTCACTCTCATCATCATCTATCTCTACACTATCAAAACCTTTTTTTATCGCTAAAGCAATTTTAGCACCATCAAAATCTACTTTTTTACCATTTCTTTTAATTACTGTAACCCCTTCTAATTGGTCAACTAATTCATTTACATCTGCCATATTTTTACCTCCTATCTAAGTCAATTGTAAGAGTTGAAAATTCAAAAATCAATAGGTAATTTTAAGAAAAAAATTAAGCATTTTTTAAAACCATTGATATATATAGTTTTTATTAAAAAACTTTTTTTGTTCGATTTACGACAATTTACATTTATATACATTTTTGAATTTTTCTCAAAAATCATTTTTCCGTTTCTATTGAAAATATTGAATTAAAATAATGCTAATTCCTTTATTTTTCAACAAATCGTTTCAAAAAAACATATTGTTTTTTTCGTTTTTTCAAAATTCGATTTTAATATTTTTGAAAAAAACCATTAAAATACAAATATATAATTTATCAAAAATATTTATTCAAGTTATTTATCAGTAGAACCAAATCCTCCAGTCCTCATCCCCTCTGCATTATCATCATCTACCGTTAGATATTTTTGGAATATCGCTTGTGCCACTGCCTCTCCTTTTTTTATTACTACATCTTCATCTTTTAAATTTATACACTGTACAAAAATATGTCCTTCATTATCAGGATTATTATAATAATCAGAATCAATTACTCCCACATTATGTGGAAAACTAATCCCTTGCTTTTTAGGCCCAGAACTTCTTGGAACAATTAACAAAACCTCATCACTTTGCATATAAGCTTTAAGACCTGTTGGAATTAAAGTTGGCTTCATTCCTTTTTGAAAGCTAGGTAAAACCACTTTCTCTGCCGCTTCTATATCATAAGCAGCCGAATGTTTTGTCTTTCTAACTGGTAAATTAATCCCTTTATTGGCATATTCTTTTACTACTTCAAATCCTCTTGTTTTCATAACTATTCTCCTTCTTTCTATCTTAATTGAATTCTTTTTCTAAATACTTTTTCTGTATCTTTATTTTTTGGCATATCACGACTTATAACAGAATCAATGATATAAGAATTAATTACATCGTCATAAGTTTCCATTGTATAAATAACAAGGTTATCACCACTAATAGATTCTATTGAAAACTCCATCTTATCATCATAATATAAACAACCATCTTCTATATAGAAACAACTTTTATTCTTTGAATCATAGTTAATAACCTTCATTTTTTTATCATCACAACTACTTATTAATAAGCAATTTTTCTTTATACTATCAGTATCTACTTGTTCACCATTTTTAAGTTGTTCTTCTATTTTCTTATAATCTTCTAAAGATACATTATAAGCGATAAAATTCTCAACAGAAGTATCATCATATATCCTCATAAAATCTTTATTAGAATATACATCAGTATATAATTTTATCATATCATATAACGAACAATCTTTTTTCTTACAACTATTATTACATTCAATAATAACTGATTGTTCTTTTACTTTATTATTAACTACTAAATCACTAGAATTCTTTTCCATCATTCTTTCTATTTTTCTATACTTATTAACTTTTTCTTCTTGTTCTTTCCTAAGTAAAGAAACATTTTGTAAAAAATTATCATCACAGTGTAGAAAAGAAATTTTTTTATTTACTATTTTTTTATTTTTCTTGGAAGCATCTTCCCTTGCTTCTACAAAACTATCAAAAACTTTATCTACAGTAGTAGAGTTACTACACCCATAACTATTATAACTAGGTTCTACTCTTGATAAATATCTATGTAAATTATCCTTTTTATAAGGGAAAACAACTTTATATTTGCACCCAATATTACCATACACATTATATGTTTCTTCCCTACCGACTACATAACATTTAGATACTATATAACATACTACCCCATATTCTCTTTCTAACTCATTAAGACCAGGAGACCAACCAGTCTGTTCTATAATAGGCATAACTGCATACTTTATAGGATAATTATTTTTCATCACGAGCCTCCTCTAATTTATATTTATCACTACCATATAACTTATAAGCTTTTTTATAAGTCTTAACCATTTCATCACTTTTAGATAGTTGGGTATTTAACTCTGTTAAAACGCCAATAACACTATTATCCTGCACTCCATTTAAAACCTCTAAATATTCCTTTTCAGCATAAGGGCCTTCATAATGTCTAGAGCCTATCATACCCACAACATCATTACCTGATGAATATAATTGTAATATTTTACTACTCCTTATAGTTTCTAATATCTTAGGAAAAGCTTCTAAAGTTTTTTCTTCATCTCCTACCAAACAAGCAGGAATCATCCCTATACCATTATTTCCTCTCTTCAAGTATCCTCCAGAAATACCCTCATACTCTCCACTCATAATTAACGTAAATCCTTCTCTTAATCTTTCTTCCATTACACTACTCCTTCTAATATTTTACTATTGTCTATATATAATACCTTCTTATTCTTTTTTAGACTAAGAGGAACATCAATAATACACTGATTACTACTACCTACATAATATATTTTTTCACTTGCAAGTCTTAATACAAATCTCCCATCCAGTAATACATCTATATTATTTAAAATAGTATCTAAGTTTTTATCATTATCTTTCTGTTCTAACAACTCTTCCCATGTGTAACCCGTATAAAGCCAAATAGTCTTATTAGGAAACTTTTCTCTAATCTCTTTAACTAATTTAGATATTTCACATCTATTACCTAAGAATAAAGGGTCCCCTCCTGATAAAGTGATACCGCTACACCAGTCCTTTTCTAACTCATCAAATATTTCCTTTTTAGCAGCATCATCAAACAAAAGTCCATCATTAGGATCCCAAGTCATAGCATTTTGACATGCATGGCAATGATGAGAACACCCTGATACCCATAAAACTACTCTAAGTCCTTCACCATTTAACATATCCGCTTTCGTTATATTATGATATCTCATCACATAGACTTCCTTTCAGATATCTCTGCCATCTTAGCACTACTAAGCATTGTATCGCCATGAACTCTAGAGTAAGAAAGATAACCATTCATTCTATCTATCTTTGTTAAGTCACTACTTCCACACTTAGGACATACATCCATATCTAACTCTTCATGACCACAATTATTACAGTAAGCAAGAGAAAGATTAACACCTTCATAAAAGCCTTTATCCATCGCTCTTTCTACATAAGTAATCATCGCTTTAGTATTATAACTCAAGTTATAACGTACATACTGAATACGTCCTCCTTTAAATAATTCCCAAAACCTATCTTCCAAATCTTGTTTTTCAATACCTGTAATATCTTCCCAAACACCACAGTGGAAGCTGTTAGAGACGTATTCTCTTGAACTAACACCAGGAATAACCCCATATTTTTTACGGAATTGTTTTATCTGTAAGCCACATAAACTCTCCGCAGGTGTTCCATATATAGCATAAAGAATATGGTCTTCATTTTTAAACTCTGTCGTCTTCTTATTAATATATTTCATAACATCAAGGGCAAACTGGCCATCTTCAACAATGCTCTTACCATTATATAGAACCTGTAACTCATTTAAGGCCGTAATACCAAAAGATGCCGTAGAACTCTTAAGTATAGGTTCAATCGAATCTTCTGGTTTTAAATTACCTCCATAAAAACCACCTTGACAGTATGCTAAAGGATTAGTAGAAGCTTTACGTTTAGCAAGATATCGATAAGTACGAATATGAATCCTACGTATCATCTCTAAGTAATAATCAAGCACTTCATAAAAGTCTTTCTGTTCTTCTCTCGCCTTTGCAAGGATCATAGGTAAATGTAATGATATTGCCCCTATATTAAATCTACCAACAAAGACAGGTTTATCTTTTTCATCAGCTGCATCCATTCCCCCACGTTCATACCATGGAGATAAGAAAGCACGACATCCCATCGGACTAACTATTCTTCCATATTTTTTATACATCTCTGGAACATAACCTTCACCACTTAATGATAAATAATCAGGATACATTGTCTTTTCGCTACACTTAATAGCAGTAAGAAAACTATCTCTCAAACATCCTCCCTTACCATGTACTTTCTTATCATATAAAAATACAAGTTTAGGAAATACTGTAGGTCTTTTAAATCCTTTCTTACCTTGTCCTCTTCTATGAACATCCAATATAGTCTTAGTAATCATAACTGCAAACTTATCAGGATCTACTCCAAAAGTAAGAGTAACAAAAGGATAATCACCTCTACTAGATGAAACAGTATTTAATTTATATTCAAGTCCTTGATAACCTTGTTCACACTCACGAACTGTTTTCTTAAAAGCATAATCTTCCGCTTCTTCTGTATACTCTTTTCCCTTAATGCTTAAATACTCTTTATAATACATATCATAACTTTTCTTAGCATACTTCTTTAAGACACTATCAATCTCAGGTAAAGTAAATCCTCCATACTGCATAGCCGTTGTATTAATAGTAACATCTCCTATTACATTAAAAGCCGTTTGTAAAGTTTTAGGTTCTGTATACCAAATATTACTCATAAGAAAACCATCTTTTAAGACATTACCAATATCAAACAAACAACAATTCATCGTATCAAGCCTTGCACTCATATCATGAATATAAATATAACCATCTTTACAAGCTTCTATTTCTAAAGGTGTTAAGAAAAACTTCTTATATAGTTCTTTATTAAGACTATTATAGATTAAACAACGTTGAAAAGTAACCAAAGTACTATCAGTATTAGAACAATCTTTATCACCAACACTAGTAATATACTGTGCTTTCTTATAGACTTTACTTAATATTTGATCCATATCCCTTTTATAGTCACGATACTCTCTATAACTCTTAGCAACTAATGGATTAACTTCTTCAAGTGCTACTTCTAAAAGACTATGTAACTGTTCTACAGTAGGATTACTTGTCTGTGTACTTAAAAGTTCCACTAATTTATTAATTATCTCTTCCATAGCCTCATCAGTTAAATCTACCATAACTCTCTCGGCACAGGTTTTAACATCTTCCCTAACTTTTTCTAAATCTAATTTTTCTAAGTTTCCATTTCTTTTTACAATCATTATGTCTTTCTTCATCTTACTACCTCTCCTATCCTACAAAAGCTATTCTACTCTAAAAAAGAAAAAACTTATTGTTGCATTTGCAACAATAATAAAATTTTGTTAAAATTAATTTAACGAGGTGATACAAAATGACGAAAACATTAGAAGAAACAAGGATTTATAAATTCAAAAAAAATTTGTCAAACTGTGTCAATGTTAAGAGTAAAGTATTTTACAACAAAGAACTAATACTTAGTTACTCCCCTATCAAAAAGAAGATAGGTTTTATTACTAAAGGAAAAGCGAATATCGTAAAGATGGACAAAGAAGGAAACACTACTATTATGAGAGATTTAAAAGAAAATGATATCTTTTCTAATCTATTCTTCCAAGACACAGAAGATGAAATATATATAATCAGTAATGAAGAAACAGAAGTTATTTTTATAGACTATTATAATATTATAAAAAATTGTAAAGGTAATTGTTCTTTTCATAACAGTATAGTTTTAACTTTATTTGATTTATTAATAGAAGATAATAAACAACAAAATGAAAAGATTGAACTATTATCAAAAAGAACAGTAGAAGAAAAGATTATTTTCTTCTTAAAGCAAAGAATGAATAAAAACAATATCTTTAAAGTTACTACATCATACAAAGCCATAGCAGAATATCTTTTTGTAGATAGAGCAAACTTTATGAGAGAATTAAAAAAGATGGAAGAGAAAGGATTAATTGAAAAAAAAGATAAAACTATTAAGATTTTATCTTAAATTTATATTGCAAACAATTAGTAGAAGCTCTCATCATATAACCATAATAACTAGCTTTTACCCTTACTAACTTCTCTTTATCATGCAAATCTAGATATTTAATCTTTCTTTTAATCCTTGTTTTAACCTTATTATTTATTCTAATAACAAGTTTATTATTCTTTAAAATAAATCTATATCCTATAAAAGTAAAACCACTACTTAACTTATATATATTAGTCTTCTTATTAAGTTCTAACTTTTCTTTAACAAGTTCTTTTTCTATAACACTCTTAATATATTTTAATCTCTCTTTATCATAATCAAAGATAACTCCATCATCCATATATCTTATATAATATTTACATCCAAGTTTCTCTTTTATTAAATGATCTATTCTATTTAAATAAAATATTGCCAAGATCTGACTAGTAACATTACCAATAGCAAGTCCTTTATGATAATTATATCTAGGTACTCTTTTAAGTTCATCTTTATGCTTAATAGATAAATCTTTTTTTAGTTCTCTATTTATAATATTATCTATTTCCCTATTAACATACCCCATATTAGAACTATAAATAATATCTTTAAGTAAAGAAACTATTCTCTTATCTTCATATATTTTATCTAACCTTTCTATTAATATATCATGATCTATATTATAAAAGTATTTCTTTATATCAAACTTAAGGACATATACTTCTTTCCCTTTTCTTTTTAAGTTATTAATATACTTCTTACAAAGATTAAAAGCATAACTACTACCCATACCAATTCTCGTTGCAACATTACTATCTATAAGCTTAGGTTCTAAGACAGGTTTTAATATATATTCACTAACCATTTGATTAACTATTTTATCAGTCAAATTTTCACTCATAATAACCCTATATTTAGGATCTTTTATTAAAAAGATATTATATTTACCATGATGATATTTAAAGTCTTTTAAAGAATTATAAATACTAACTAAATTACTAGATAAAAACAAGTTATACTTAAATAATTTCTCTTTATGTTCTGTATTTTTAACAACAAGTCTATAACTATCAAGTATTTTATTATAATCTACTAATATATCATAACTAACATAACTCTTTTTCATTCTTTAATACTCCATAAGCTAATTTTCTAATAGTAATTACATCACCAACTAAGTCTTTATATTTCTTAAAACTAATTATTTTATTTAAGTATAAATATTCAAAATAATAATCTACCATCGAAAGGCTAACTATAAAATCTTTTATATGTTTCTCTCTTATTCTACTACTATCTCTATTAACAATATATGAATTTAATAATCTAACTAAATTAAATAACTCAGCTTGTAAATTTTTCTTCAAAGCACTTTCACTTTTAGGAAAATTTCTTGAAAACTCTACTACATCACTAACTAATTCTTTAGTATTTTTCATTATTTTAAATGAATCATTCTTCTCCATAACAATCTACTTCCTTAACATACTTCTTACTTTTATTTTTTAATCTTAAATAATCACTAAATTTACTACAATAATATTCTCTTATCTTAGAACTAATAACTGCAATATTAAAGTGATACTTTTCTTTAAGTACTAACAAATCATCTAATAGAGATTTATCAAGTATAATTTCATTACAATATTTTATTTTAAAAAGATATGCCACTATCTTAGCATCAATACCAAAAGTTATAAGTTTATCTTTACTCTTAATAAGTAATAAATACTTAGCATAATCTTTTTTATAATAATTATATTTGTTTAAAGGTGTTCTTTTCTTCATACTAACTCCAAAAAAGAAGTAATACATAAAAACATACTACTTCTTACTATCAAATTATTTTAATATAGGGATAGTTCAAGAACTTTATTCTAAGTTAATGAACATCTATATTATATATTTAGGGCAAAGCCCTGGGAATTAAACTTGTTTCCATTCAAAACTTCCTCTATTTGTAAGCCTTAGCCAACAAAATACGGTGACACTAGATTAATTTCTAGCCTTAGTAGGAATCTGGACGCACGGCGTTATTGTTGTTGACATTGTTGTTATTCAGATTCTCATTCTCATTCCATACATTAGCATTACCATTATTGAAATCGGCCGGCGAGACCGTGTATAATCTAGTGTGTAAATAAAAAAACATACTAGATTTTTATTTATC
>CAMMMH010000009.1 GCA_946497955.1 uncultured Mycoplasmatota bacterium
CTTATAATTTTTTATTTCATTATTTTCGGGAACTTTAAATTTAATTTAGTCAAAAGTTTCATATTATCTATATTTTTATTTTATATCAACTTATTAATAATCACAACAAAAAGTTTATTATCTAGCAAGCATTCCTAAAGGATCCCATGGTTTTAATTCGATTGGTTCATATGCCATTTCATCTAATTGTTCTTGAGTTAAATATTTCTTATTAATAACAACTTGATATACATACTTATCAAACCAAGAATCACTTGCGACAAAATATCCTTTGTTACCTACATCTTCACCCCAACTATTCTCAAGTTTCCATTTAGTTGATTTATTATCTTCTAAATTTACTCCAGTAACTACCATAGCATGATTCATTGAACTTTCATAATTATCAAGTGCCTCTTCTTTAGTCATAAAGAAATCAGTTTTAAATGTATCATAATAATTAAAACTCATATCATCAAATACTCCATCTTTTTTATCTATTGTTTTTTTAAAATCACAACCTAACCAAACTACTTCTTTTGCTTGTAATTGTTTGATAACAAGTTTTTTTAACTCTTCAATAGGAAGATTAAGAAATATAGGTGTTTTTCCTTCTATAACATTATTTAAATATTTAACTACGTAAGTTCTATTAAAAGTTTTATCCTTAGTTGGTACATTAGTAATACATACATAGTTATTTATATTTATATCAGTATATTCATGATAAAATTCTAAAGGAGTTATTCCCTTAATAATGTGATATTTTTTATCTTTATCTGTATATTCAAAATCAAACTGTTTTGGTGGAACACCATAACAACAAGCTAGTATTCTATAAATATCATCTAAATATAAACTCTTTAAATATTCTAAATTTTCATTGCTAGAAAGTAATCTTGCATTAAACTGCCTTAATTTTCTGTTAAGTAGATGATTCATTTCATCTGGATTAAGACTTTGATATGTATCACTCATTGCTGTTTTAGGAACAAAACCATATTTGTTAATAATATTAGAAAAGAAATCCCAAACTCCACCGTCCTCTATACCTTTTGTTAATAAAAAGTATCTTTCTCTATCATCTGCATCTTTATCTTTAAGTTGGGCTAAACTTTCCATAATATAATTACATTTTTCTAATTTATCATAAAAGGATATATAACTTTGAGAAATTTCAAAATTTTCTAAATCATATTTTTTACATATAGATTCTCTTAATACATTACATCCTGCATATATAAAAGAATTATTCGCATTTTTTTGATTTACAGCCTTTAAAGTATCAAGGTTAATAGAAAAATTAAATAGTAGTTGTCCTTCCCTTTCTTTATTTCTCATAATATCTCTTATATTATTGTTTACAAGGGCACATCTTACTGCTTTATTTTCAATACCTTGTATATAGTTATTACTTATTTCTTCAAGCATTTCTCTTTTTATCTCCATATTATCACCATCCTTTAATAGTATATCTATTATAATGGTTTTAATACGAATTTTAACATGATAAATTTAATAACTAAATGGTTATGTTTAGAGAATATCAAAGAAGAGTTAGTTTATTTAAAAAACTAACTCTTTAATTTTTATAAAACTCTACTCTATTTTTAAATTCATCAATTCCAATAATTTTTAATAATTGATATAAATTAGGAGTCTTAACTCTACCTGTAAGTAGATGTCTAATCATCTCACAAACATCTCCTATATGGCCTTTATATAAAGTTGGGCCTTCTTTATACATCTTAACACTAGGAGCATAACCCATTTCTTCGGCAAGCACTTTAATCTGATTATACCAATCATCTTCACTGTTAAAATCTTGATATATCTCTATATATTTATTAATAACATCATAATCGATTTTATCATTTATATCTTTATAAGTCTCATTTCTATCTTTATAAAATAAATCATTAAAGATATAAGCACTTTCAGTTTTAATATCTTTATAAGTTGCAATATCCTTTCTTGGACGTTTACTATCACGTTCTATATTTAAGAATGAAATTAACTTATCTTTATCTTTAACCATTAAATCATAAAACTCTTCATCATATTTTTTATAATACTCTAAAGCATCATTATAAATAGTTTCAGCACTAATTCTAGAAAAGTAAGTTCTACAGATATTATTTAACTTCTCCATATCAAATAAAGTTCCACCTGTAGGCATCTTCTTAAATGAAAATTTAAAGTCTTCAATAGATTTATCTTTATTTTGTAAATACCACTCTTCAAAATTAGTATTTGCTAGTGTTGCTAAATAAAGTCTAACTCCTTCTTTAGATATACCTGCTTCTTCATAAAAGCTAACAGCAAATTCTGGGTCTTTTCTCTTACTAAACTTACGGATTTTACCATCTTCTTTTTTAGTAAGAGGTGCAATATGTGCATACTTACATGGTTTAAATCCTAAAACTTGATTAAGTTGTAAATGTTTAGGAAAACTAGGTACCCATTCATCTCCTCTTAATACATGAGTTGTATGCATTAAATGGTCATCTATAACATGAGCGAAATGATAAGTTGGAATACCATCTTTTTTTAGTATTACTTCATCAATATCGTTTTCTGGCAAACTAATATCACCTTTAATTAAATCATGTAAGATTATCTCATTATGAGAATCCCCTGGGGACTTAAGACGAATAACATAACTATCACCATTAGCAAGGTGTTCTTTAACTTCATCAAGTGATAAATCTCTATCAACAGCATAACTTCCGTAAATACCAATTTTTTCTTTTCTTAACTCTTGTCCACTTCTTATATCAGCGATTTCTTCTTCACTCATAAAACAAGGATATGCTTTACCTTCACTAATTAACTTTTTAGCATAAGCCTGATATATCTCTACTCTTTCACTTTGTAAATAAGGTCCATAATTACCGCCTTTACCATATCCTTCATCATAATCTATATCAAAAGCTTTAAGGCCATTAATAATAGCATCTATCGCTCCTTCTTTTTCTCTTTTACTATCAGTATCTTCAACTCTAAGATAAAAAATACCTCCAGTTTGTTTAGCAAGCATTGAACTAATGAAAGCCCCATATAAATTACCTACATGCATAAAACCTGTAGGTGATGGTCCAAATCTTGTAACGTAAGACCCCTCTTTTAAATCTCTAGCTGGATACTTTGCTTCTATCTCATCTACAGTTATCTTGATATTAGGAAATAATAAATCTGCAAGTTCCTTATTCATCTAAATCACTCCATCTATTAAAAAAATAATTATCTAATTTGGTTGCCCCAGTTAGATTCGAACTAACGCGTAATGCGGTCAGAGCGCACTGCCTTACCACTTGGCTATGGGGCAATAAATAACAATTAAATTTTATCACAAAACTCTTATCTTTACAACTTGAAAAAAAGATATTTTTATGATAAGATGAATATGTAAGGAAAACTTACATATAAATAAAAACGAGGAATACCTAGTTTTGCAGTTGGGCATTTACCTCAATTTTATGGTATAACACCCTTATACAAGATGTATAGGGCGTTTTTATTTAAAGATAATTAAAAGTACAATAACAATTAATAATGCTATTACTAGAAAATCTTTCTTGCTCATAGGCAAGTCTCCCTTCTAACCATTAGAAATGGAAAAATAAGGAGATAAACACCCATTACTAAGTATTCCATCTATACAATATCATAAATGCATCTATAAAACAAGCAAACAAAAGCAAGTTTTATAGATTTTTTTATCTAATTTTTCTTATTTAGTTAATACTTTATCTGGTTGCTTTATAATACTTTCTGGATGATGAAAAGCTTTTTCAAATAAACTTATAGTATATTCTTCCATATCCCAATACTGTTCATCAATTGTTTCTTTCTTTTTATCTATCGTAAAACAATATACACAATCATGCCCTCGATTAAACTCACAATCTTCTTCGCCATCTCTAAATACTGAATTGATTTCTTCAATACAACATACCATACTCATATCTCTAGCCATTATACCTATTGTAGGAGTATCAAAACATCTTTTTCCATTACCGTCATATTCCAAAAAAGAAAAAACAACATAATTATAATTAAGACAAATACTAAGTTCTTGGCTTAAAAGTTCTTCTTGAAGACTTTCAACCCCACTTTTAACTATGTTAGAACCAATTAAGTCTAATAATTGAATTAATCTTTTCTTTTGCTCAATATTTTCATAATCACTTATCATATATTTAATTCTTTTACAGTCTTCTTTTATCGCCTCTTGATATTCAAAAAATAAATCTAATTCTTCTTTAGGCATATCATTAGAATAATAACTTAAATATAGATAATCCATTATATCAGCTTCTTTCTTTTAATCTGTATTATTCTTCTTTTTATGATTAATTGAATAACCTAATCTTTTAGAGTCCCCATAATTCAATTCACTTAACATATCCATTGTCATAGATAATTCTTCATTTGCTTTTTCAATCATATTTCTTTTTTGTCTATCAGTTAATTCTATATAACCATCCTCACTCATCGCTTCATAAGTTATCACCTGATAACCAATAGGTGGACACACATCACTTAAACATAATCCATCTCTTCCTAAATAATCTCTACTTACACTAAAAGTTAAATATGTCTTTTTATTATTAGCTTTTTCTTCCGTTTCTCTAATCTTTAAGACATTATAAATAATAGGTTTGCATAGTCTAATCGCATCCTCATAATTAATTTTATCTCCTAATACATCAATATCTAAACTATCAAATAACTCTTTATACTCATCATTACCTATATTATCAACAAGGTCAACTAAATTAATAGCATTTTGCTTCAAATTAGCAAGATACATATTAAAGTATTCTAAAGTAGTTGGATTAAGTTCATAAGTAGATGCTTTTAACTTCTTCATAAAATTATCTGCAAATATCTGTGATTTACTTTTATTACTATTATCCTCTTTAGTATTAGATTGATTATCTTCCTTTTCCTTGTCTTTCAAAAATATAGTAATCTCTTCTTCTGTTAATTTTAGTCCTGCACTATTAACATAATCTCTAATTTCACTAAAAGAGATTCCTAAATTATCAGCACAAATAGAATAAATTATATATTTATCTATATAATCCCCATATTCTCCATACAATGCAAATCTTTCTTCTAAATCAACATATTTATTAATATTTATATCTATTTTTTTCATATTCCATTTCTCCTTTAATATATCATCTTTTCAAAAACCATTTATAATCATTAAAATAATCGCTATGATACTTATAATACCAAAAGATATAGTTATTGCATGTTGTTTTTTCTTCATTTCCTTTGTTCTATAAATATAAAAATGTGTATAATCGTTTTTATTAATTAATACTTTAGTCTTAGTACCCATAGGTACTATTTTTTTCATTTTCGCACTATAATATATATCTTTTAATTTTAACTTCTTACCACTAAAATTAACTTCATATATTGGCGTATAAGCCTTAATAACAGTATTACCTTTAGTATAACTATAATCGTAGTCAATACAAATACCCTCTGTTTCAATACAGTCACTCTTTTTAATATAATTATACTTAGATTTAGGTGAAATAATAAATGTATATACTGGCACAATAATAAAAGCGATTGGAACTAATATCATTCCATATTTACTTATAATATATGCTAGAGATGTATCTTCAAAAAATAATAATATAGAACTTATTAATACACCAATTAAACCTACTAATAAAACCAAATACCAAATATTAAGCCCTCTATATGGGGTATTAATTACATATACTAAGCCACATATAAAGAATGCTAACATGATGTCTAAACCACCTGCTGCATAACCAACATTTAATATCAAAATTGGCATTGCTATTATAGATAAAAATATATAGATATACAAAATAGCTGTTAATTTCTTTTTCATTACTTCCTCCATTAGAAAAAACATGCAAAAACTACATATATTTTTGCATTGATTTCATCATTTGATTAATTTGTTTTTGATTAGGTTTTCTACCCATCTGCATCATTAAAGCTTTAATCATTTCTTCATTAATAGGTGGATTTTTTTTCATATATCTTTTAGTAACAGTTCTTGCAATAAAGAAACCAATAATCGCTCCTATTACTAAACCTATTAAAACCATTAATATATCGTGTAACATAATAACACTCTCCTTACAACAATATATTACCTTAAAATAAATATTTATACAAGAATTTTCTTACTATCTAAGAAGAAATAGTCTTGATTTTTAAAATCGACGGCAAAATAAGTATTATTGATACTATTTAACTCATCAAAGAAGAAACAGTCATAATAGTTAGTTTTAACTAACATATAAGCTCTTTTTACTACTAGAGTACTAATCTCATCATGAGCAGGATTATTGTAGTAATGAGTCTCACCTTTTTTACTATAAGGGATACTCTGATGATATTTAACAAATAAATATCTATCAGTCTTATCCTTATCTATTTTCTTAGTTAATTGTCTAAAAAGACTATAGCCATAATTTAATTCTTCTTTTTTTAAAGTATAAATCTGTTCAAAGATATTATATAGAATACTAGGTTTATCTATATATAAATTCTTAAATTCATCTTTAAGTTCAAAAATAAAAAACTCTCTCATTATAATCACCATCTTAACTATAACAAGAAAGTTTTAAAATATTTGTCGAATTATTTAATTATCTCTTCTATTTTTAGAGCGATTTCATCAGTAGTAAAATGGAACTTTTTATTTATATCATCTTTGCTTCCACTTGCCCCAAATCTATCCACTGTAAATAAGTAGTTATCATTATAGGCAAACTGGTACCAAGAGTATGATGAAGATTTTTCAATAATAAATTTCTTTTTACCAATA
Organism: uncultured Mycoplasmatota bacterium; assembly: GCA_946497955.1. GTDB lineage: Bacteria > Bacillota_I > Bacilli_A > RF39 > UBA660 > Onthousia. The sequence continues at coordinate 6,815 of CAMMMH010000009.1, forward strand.
GGAAGTAACTCTTCTTTTTCTTCATCGCTTAATAAGTTATATCTTTCAATTGATGGCATTGATGCTATTCTAAAGTCATATCCCTTTTCAAATAAAGCATTAACAACATCAAAGGCAAGATCCACTTCTTCACCTGTCGCAATAATAATACCGTCTAACTTTCTTTCTTCTTGTTTTATAACGTATGCTCCACGAGAAACATTAGGAACAGAAGATGTTTCTCTTATTTTCGTCTCATTTCGTCCTAAAACAATACAAGCTGGCTTATTTTCTTCAAAGATAGTCTTATAAGCACCAATAACTTCATTACTATCACTTGGTCTAAATACCTCTAAATTAGGAGTCGCTCTTAGTCCTACCAATTGTTCAACCGCTTGATGTGTTGGACCATCTTCCCCTACTGTAATTGAATCATGAGTAAAGATATAAGTAACAGGTAAATTCATAAGGCAAGTTAGTCTTAAAGCAGGTTTTAAATAGTCACTAAAGGTTAAATAAGTAGAGACAAAAGGACGATATCCTGATAGTGCAAGCCCATTAGCAATAGCAGCCATAGCAAATTCTCTTACACCAAAGAAGATATTTCTACCATTATAGTCATCAGAAGAAAAGTCTCCTTTATCTGTTAAGTATGTTAGAGTTGAACTAGAAAGGTCAGCCGCTCCTCCAAAGATTAATTTACTAGAGTTAGCAAGAGAATTTAATATCTTACTACTAGCTTTTCTGAGTGACTCTACTCTTTCTTCAGGATAAGCATAGTCTAAATTAGTAAGTTCTATTTTTTTATCACTTGACATCAATGAATCTAATAACTCTTTAGTTTTATCTTCAAGATTTTCATATTTTTCATTAAAGTCATTTTCTAAATTACTACATCTATCATCTATAAGTTTTTGAAAGTCTTGTAGGGCTTCATTAGATATTGTAAATGGTATATCTCTAAGTCCTAATTCATGTTTAATATTAGTAATATCTTCATCATCAAGAGGCTTTCCATGAACGATATTTTTACCCGCATTACGAGAATACTTTCCTATTGTTGTCTTAACTTGAATTAAACTAGGTAAATCACTAGACTTGGCATTAGTAATTGCTTTATCAATTTCTTTAATATCATCACTAACAGTACTAACATTAAAGCCCATTGCCTTAAATCTAGCTTCTATATCATCAGTAAAAGTTTTCTTAGTATCACTATCAAGACATACATGATTAGAGTCATATAAAAGTATTAAGTTATTAAGTTTAAGATTACCTGCTAAAGATAATGCTTCATAACTAACACCTTCCATTAAATCTCCATCACCACATAAACAATATACTTTATAGTCAATGATATTATTTTTCTTATCATTAATTAAAGCTTCAGTATGTTTTTCAGCGATAGCCATACCTACAGCCATTGCCACTCCTTGACCTAGAGGCCCCGTTGTCGCATCAACTCCAGGTGTAACTCCATATTCAGGATGACCTGGAGTAATAGAGTCTATTTTCCTAAAGGCTTTTAAATCATCAAGTTCAATATTAAACCCAGCCATACCAAGTGTTGCATAAAGTAAAGCTGAACCATGTCCTGCACTCATAACAAACCTATCTCTATTAAAAAAGTTAGGGTTCTCTTTAGAAAATCTTAAATGATGAGCATAAACAGTATAGATAATGGAAGCAGCCCCTAGTACAATACCAGGATGTCCACTATTCGCTTCATGAATCATATCAATACCAAGACCTCTAATCTGATTAACAATTCTTTCTTCATTAATATTATCTTCACTACTTTTAGTAAAAGCTAGCATATTATCACTCCTTAGTTAATACTATCATACCATATTTAAGAATTAAGTCAAAAAAAGTTTATTGATTATGTAAGGGAACTATGCTAAAATTTAGTTGTAACGCCGGTATAGTTTAGTGGTAAAACAGATCCTTGGTAAGGATCAGCGGTAAGTTCAATTCTTACTTCCGGCACCAGTGACTAATCTGTTCGAGCTATTCGAACTTTAAATATACTTTCAGTCTAATATAGGACTGTTTTTTTGTTTAAAAAAATCCCCTAGGTAATTTTGATATTTATGTCAAAATTCCTAGGGGGTTAAATATTTTGTCAAAACCAAATATAGTAATTTAAAAGAACAGTGATATAATATAGTTGTGGGTGATAGAATGCAAATTTCAAATAAATTTGAATCGTTGAAAACTGAATCTAATGTTGAGTTTAATTATAGTAATTTGGGAAAAGAATACACGGTACAAATTGTCTATCCTAATGATATCAGTAATTATAATATTCCATATATTTTAGTTTTGCCGAAAAACATGAAAGAAAATTGTATTTTGGCTGTTGAAGCAAATAATTTGGAAACTGAAAATAGTGACGATTTATTGAATAATGGCCTACTTACCGCACATAAATTAGTTCAACAACTAAAAGACAATGATAATCCAGTCCTTATTCCAATAGTCCCAAGCGTAAAAAATGGAACACCTTATTATCAACAATTATCAAAAGAATGTTTTTCAATTCCTAGTACTCATCCATTTTATAGAATAGATTTACAAGTTCTAAATATTATAAATGAAGTTAAGCAGAATCTTTCTGATAAAATAAATCTAAGAGATAAAATTTTTTTAAATGGATATTCATCATCAGGAGTATTTGCTCAACGATTTGCTTTATTACATCCAGAAATTGTAGATACATTATGTGTTGGTGGAGCTAGTGGTAGTATTCCAGTACCAATTTTGGAATTAGGATATCCTCTTGGAATAGCAGATTATTATGAAATAACTGAAAAACAATTTGATTTAGAAGTTTACTCACAAATTAAATTTAGATATTATATAGGACAATTTGAAGATAAAAGAAAAGCTTCCGAAAGATATGATGAGAGTGGTAATTTTGCACCAATGCATGATATGAGTTATTTTGATAGAAGTGTACCAACTCCCATCGGACACAAACAAAGAGCTATGTTCGGAACAAATCTCTTGGAAAGATCAAATAAACAGATAACATTAATGAAGGAGATGGGAATGGACATCGAACAGCAAATTTTTGAAGGAAGAACCCATAATAATTACAATGGAATCGGGGTAAATGAATTAGGAGATGAGTATGTAAATCATATTTATAATCAATCAGCTGCTTAAAATAAAAAGTTGTAGATAACTTCCTCAACGGCACCAGATTGATAGATAACTCGAACCTGGGGTTTGAGATTAACATAAAAAAGATATCAAAAGTTAAACGCTGATATCTTTTTGTCATTTTAGAAAACACACTTGCACACTGAAATTATCAATGTACAAGTGAAAATCTATTTTTCCTTTTTATTAAGCATAGTTTTGATTAATTTTCTAATACCTTTTTCTTGCTCAAATCCAGCTGGGAAATCCACACCTTTTGGTAATTCCATTTTTATGTGTCCTTGTTTAAACCATAAAACATCTCTTAATGAGTACATTTTAAAATCAAGCAATTCACATTGAGATACCATATTCATATTTTCTTTTCTTTCTTCTAGTGTCAAAGAGTTAAATCTCTGTGCAATACTATTTTTTTCTTCAGCAATACTTTGACCTAATGTAATAGTTTCTTCTTCTGATAAATCTTTAACTTCATTATAATCTATCATCCAATCAATACCCTTAAAAAATTCAATTTCTTCTGGTGCATCAAATTCGACAAATTCATATCTATTGCTATCATCAATAATAACTATCCCACTACCAAAAACTTTCATAAATATAGATGCTGGTATTGCTAGATCAGTTTGATTCAAATAGGCAATATCATTTTTTTGAACATATACTGCGCTATCAGTAATTATTTTCATATACTAAAACCTCCCTTAATTGAGTTATATAATATCATAATTTAAGGTAAATTTCTATATTTATAACTAAAATAATTACACAATTTATAACTAAAATAATTACACAAGCTAACTAACTACTTCTAAACCTAGTAGTTCTATTTTATTAGACAAAAGCTCTTTATTATTATCTATATCTTTTGATAAATCAGTAGATAAATATTTCTTTAAATCATCTGGAAATACAGTTACTACAGACTTTCCACCACTTAATACACTGGCTAAAAAGTTTGCACCTGAAGAAATACCTACTCCGAGTCCTAATTTACTTGCTAATATTCTACTCATATTAATGGCATCTAAATCATTAATACTAATAACTTTATCTATTAAATTAAAGTCAACAAGTTTAGGAATAAACTCATCCCCTATCCCTTCAATCTTATGGTCACCTATAATGTTACCATCACTTAAAAGAGGCATTTTATCAGGTTCTAAAGCAATTATTTTAATATTTTTATTATACTCTTTTAATCTTTTAGCAACTCCCATTAAAGTTCCACCTGTTCCTATACCACTAACAAAAGTATCTATTTCATTTACTTGTTCTAATATTTCTTTAGCAGTAGTTAAATAATGAGTTTCTATATTTAAGGAATTCTCAAATTGTCTTGGCAAAAATCCATTTATTTTAGAAGAAAATTCTTCACTTCTTTTAATCGCTTCCTTAAATCCTCCTTCTTCCTTACTAACTAAATATACATTAGCACTGTATAGTTTCATTATCTTTATTCTCTCTTCACTTACCCAATCTGGCATAAATATATGAACTGGATGAGAAAAATAAGCTCCTAAAGCGGCAAAAGAAATACCTGTATTGCCACTTGTCGCTTCTACTATCGCTTGATTATCTTTTAAAACTTTTTCTTCCTTTGACTTTTTAATTATATAATAAGCAAGACGGTCTTTGATACTACCCGTATAATTATAATACTCTAATTTGGCATAGACATAACCTTCCCTATTCTCGTAACGATACTTTATCTTAATCATAGGTGTATTACCAATTAACTTGCTTAAATTTTCAGACATAAAAGCACTTCCTATAATTATCATATAAAATATTTATTAAAAAGTGCTTAAGTATATTTTGTCTAATAGTCTATTTTTGTTATTCATTCAAGAAACACCATTAGAGTAGGTTTCTAATGATGTTTTTTGAATCTCCTTTTACCATATACTCTTCTACTAAATTATTAAATGTTTATTTATAATCATTACCCTTTAATCTATTAACTCGGAATCCTGAAATAAAATTATATCTTTTAAATTATCTCTTATAAACCATAATACCTCATTATCATCATCTATAAATATAACTTTATCATTATAATTAAGCATCTTTAAATAATTAAGTTTTAATTCTTTAGAAGTAAACGTAGGATTACTATCTTTATCAAGAATAATTCTCTTATCCTTATCAAAAAACTTAGCATATTTATCTAACCAATCATTTTTATCTTTAACTTCTCTTTTCTTCCTACAAACTGATAATATATGAAGTTCTACATTTTTAAGACAATTCACTTTTTCTAAAGTCTTAATATTTGTCGTTAATGGTCTTTTATTAGCAAAATCTAAAGGTCTCCCAAAATCATAGGAAGCGATAACACCATCCATATCAACATATATAATAATTTTCTCATCTTTAGTCATCTTTTCTATTAAATTATAAAAGTACATATAATTCCTCATTTCTTCACTAATACATCTATAATACTAAACTGAACATATTTTTATTTTTTATACTCTTTTCCATTTTCTTTAGATAATTCTATCTCCTTAATAGTTTTATCAAAAGTGTCTTTAATCGCTTCAATTGGTACTCCTTTTTCATATAAGGAAATAACTAAGCTTGACATATTGTCTAACCCATTTTCTATCTCTTCTACATTTTCTCCAACTTTATTATTCATAATATCATTAAAATCTATAAAATCTAGTTCACTAGTAGGCTCTACTCTATCACAGAAAAATGAACCTCCTTGACCTTCTATAACACCTATTTTATAGTAAACTTCATTAACGCTATCTTTTATGCCATAATAAGATTGATACTCATATATATTTGGATAAATATAATTCTTATCTGCATATTCTCTTATTCCTTCAAAAAATAATGCTAAGTTCTTAACTTGTTCTAAATCATTTTTGGGTAACTCTTCAAAAAAATAAATAAAATCATCATCACAAAAATTTTCATGTTTAGCAGTAAATCTATTAAGCCAGTTCATATAATCATAACTAGAAAACAAACTTTCTAACTTAAACTTTTTTTCTTCTTTTTCCTTAAGCCATTTATCTTTATTTTTATTAACATATTCCTTTATATCTTCATCAGTAATTAACATTCTCTCCATATTAAACCTCCCATAATTACTTTAATTCATTAAAATAATTATAACTTAAATTTTAAAAAAATACATGAATAATTAAGAAAAGTTTAGTTATTATAATAGTGTACATAAATAATATGTACAACACCAGGAAGTCTTACTACTGGTCTAAAGAGCTTTAAGCTCTTTTCTTTTTGCCAAAAATTACCCTCATAATTAGACAAATTTCTTGCATATTTTCTATTAAGATAACAAAGACTAATAGTGGAAAGGAGGAAAAAATGAAAAAGATTAGTAAAATTTTATTACTATTTGTTTTAACTATTACATTATGCACTACTCTAAACGTTAAGGCTGCAACTAGTAAGACCGTTAATAACCAGGCAGAACTAAAAGATGCTTTAAACGATAGTAATATTTCAACTATTATTCTTGGTAGTGATATTGAAACAACTGAGAAAATTAATATTCTAAGAGATGTTACTATTGATGGTAATAATAAAACTATCAAGTATATAGGAACATTTGGTTCTAGTAATAGTAGTGATAATACCGTTTGGGGAGGAATATATGTATTACAAGTTTATAAGAGTAATGTAACTTTAAAAAATATTAAACTAACTGGTGGTAATGCAGGACTTCTTATAAATGGTGGACATGCAACTTTTGTAGGTAAAATTGATGTCTCTGGTAACGGCTTCGGTGGTATTGAACTAGGTAAAGGTAGTGGAGTTACAGAAGCACCTAAACTAACCTTAACAGATGATGCCGAGATTATTAATACAACTGAAAGCACTGACAAACCAACACTATGGGTTCCAGATGATACAACAGGTGCAATTATAGAAATAGGTCATACCGAATTTGAGTTAAACCCAGGAGTTGAACTTAGTCTTGATGAAATAAACGAATTAGAAGAATCTCTTGAAAACCCTGAAACAAGTGACTCACTATTATTAAATATCTTCTTCTTATCAATCTTTGTTATTTTATCAAGTTATGCTTTTAATAAGATTCTAAATAAAGAATAAGAGAAACTAGCTAGTTTCTTCTTTTTTTAACAATTTGGCATGAACTACTACTCTTTTACCAAAGTTATCTTTACAAGTAGAAAGAGTTAATATTTTGTCACTTGTGTTCACATCAGTCTTAAAATTATAAATACTTCTTTTCATGATAGTCTCTAAAAACTCTTTAAAATATTTATTATTACTAAAATAAGTCTTAATGTAATAACTTTCTTTATCTATAGTATAAACACTAAATATTTTAAATGTCATTATACTTTTAGGAGTAGTTACTGTTATATAGTAATTATCTTTATTACTAAGCTTTTCTTTATCTAATAAATTATTCAAACTACCAAACATACTATTATCAAGTCTTCCATGACCATAAATAATATTATTCTTTGATAAATTATCTAACTCGTTACGATAATCTAAAAAAATAGAACCAATCTCACTTTTCTCTTTTGTATAAGTATGATTTAAATAATAACTATTATTATTAGTCTTTACAACAGGATAACTTACTTTAGTATTATCTACTTCAATAAAACCAACTATATCAGTATTAATTTCTTTTAATTTATCAAAATCATACTCTGCTATTTTTTCTTTAAATTCTAAATCTTTTTTATAACTATAATAGTAACTAGCAATATTATAAATTAGTATAATGATAATAATGCTACTAATTATAAAGACTAAATACCATTTTCTTTTCTTCACTTTCTTCACCTTCCTTTGATTCATTATTATTATTAGATAAAATATGTCATATTATGTAAAAGTTTAAGTTTTTTTATTATTCTCTTTGATTTAATAAATTTTTAAGATATAATTTACTTATAATAATATTGGTAAGGAGTGAATTTATGAAGAAGAAAAAAATTATTGTTACAATAGTAATTATTGTAGCGATAGGACTATTAGTGGCAGGAGGTATTTTACTATATCAAAACTATTCTAATAAGAATAGAATTGTAACATCATTTAACGAATTAAAGACAGCTTTGACTGAGACACTTAATCTTGATGAAAATACTACAAATACTAAAATTACCCAAACTGTAACGGGATCTACTAGATTTAATATTAATCCTATGTTAGGAAATAGTGAAGATGGTAGTGATGTTATTATTGGTAACTTAAATAATAGTACTTTTAACTATGAGTACCGTCTTGATACTGAATCTAAAAGAATGTATATGGATGGTACATTACTATTAAATGCAACTGAACTATTAGGTATTAACTTTTATCAAGCTGAAGATATTAGTTATGTATTTTTAAGAAATATCTTTGATAAATATATTGTTATTGAAGGCAGTGATATCTTTACATATCTAGAAGAAAGTAAACAAACAAGTGATGATATTAATTATATCTATGATAAGATAATAGAAAGTCTTGGTAATAATATTACTAGTGATGATATTAAGGTAACTAATCAAGATGGTAAGAAAAAAATAAGTTTAGAACTTAATGAAGAAAGACTTAATGAAATTAGTGAAAATATAGTTAATGATTTAAAGAAAGATGATAAGGCTAAAGAGATTCTTGGTAATAGTTTAGATGAGTTAGAAGCTGCAAACTCTACTTTTAATTCTAATAAAAATACTACAACTACTAATAACGGTTCATTAAATTATAGTATTTTCTTAGAAAAAAATGAAATTGTTACTTATGAATTTGCCATTAAAGATAATGATGAAAACTATAGTATAGAATTTAATAACGGAAGTGAAAAAAGCTTTATTATTAAAGAAGGAAATACCGAGAGTTTAAAAGCAGTTATTGAAGAAAGTAATGATACTACAACTATTAATCTAAGTAGTGATAATACTAATATTGGTACTATTACTATTAATGATAATAATATTAGTCTTAGTATAGGTGATGCATCTACAGGAGTTTTAGTAAATGCTAATTTAACTAGTAGTACAGAAAATAATATTATAACAACTACATTTAATATGGCTATATCAAGTTATGGAAGCAATATTGATGTATTAACTGTAACTGATACTAAAACAGTAACAGATGGAGTTGCAGATTTCTCTAATATTAATCCTACAAATAACATTGATATAAATAGTTTAACAGAAACTGATATTACAACAATTCAAACAAACTTAATGACTATCTTATATAACTTCATGGGTATTGCAATGTAAAAGAAAAGAAGCGAAAATGCTTCTTTTTATTTGACTTTATATGAGTAAAAATATGATTTAGGATTTTTAATACCTTTATATTCTAGAGCGCTCCAAACTCCACTAATAACAAAATTATTCTTTAAATAAAAGTCTTTAGCTTTTTCATTTAAACTAAATGAATATAGACAAATATAATCGATGTGATTATCTTTAGCATATTTCTTTATAAAGTTTATTAAAGCTGTTCCAATACCTTTATCTTGATAACTTTTAGTAATTGCAATTTGTTTTATTTTTATATTATTAGGTGATAGTTCAATATAAAACTTACATTCTTCATCTGGAGTAATATCTTCTTTAGATAAAGAAACATATCCCGCTACTCTATTATCTATAAATACTAATACTATTTTATCTGCATTAGTTAAATAGTCATCATCTATTAAATAACCATTAGGATAGGCATTTTCTAGATGAATACTATCAATAATATCTTTATATTTATAAAATTCGTTTTTATTTATAACTTCTATTTTCATAATTACCTCTTAAATGGTGTGAGTGTCATAGTTATCTACAACTTTTCACAAGTACAAATGATATAAATATCACTGGCTAAATCAACTTTACAAAGCAATAGAAAAAGTAGCTATAATTTTATTGCCACTTTATTTTTTTATTAATGCTTTCCCCATTTCTTCCTCATAGTGCTTTTCAGCATCTTCACTAATACAATCTATAAAACCGTTTTCCATACATATTTTTATTAAATCTTCACATGATACACTATAACCTTTTGCAAATAATATATCACCTTCAGCTCTTGCTTGACCTTTTTCATTAAATGTTGTTCCACTAGAAAAAGTAGCTCTTGGTAAATGTGTCTTTATTTTACCATCGTATTGATAAAATTCTTTGAATTTTTAAGCTATTTTGCCATATTTATTTCTTCCATCATAAACTCGAGATAATGGTATATCTCCTTTACTAAAAGCAGTTATGCCTTGCCAACCTTCGAATTCAGCCCAACTTTTGTCAAGCTTTTCTTCCACCATCTCGCCTTGCAGATTAAGATATTTAAAATCTTTATTTATCCATGAAACACTCCCATCTTTTCCAACAATTGCATAACCAAATTCATTAAAATCAAAGGCTACATCATATCTAAAAGGTAACAAACAATTATCTGATTCTCTTACATATGCATATTCTCCATTTGAAGTTTTAACAACTTTAAAACCATTTACAAAATTACTGTTTTCATCAACTATTTTAGATGATTTTCTAGGCCTATAATACCTAGGTAATTCAACATGAATAGTTGTTTCAGTATCTTCTCCTTCATTTATTGTGTAGCCAATATTCCTTTTATCATTTAAATCAATAAAAATGCTACATTTACGTTTTACACTATTGATTGTTTCTGGTATTTTCTTCATACTTTCCCTCCTGACGAGAATATTATAACATGTTTTCAACATTTTTAATATACTTATTATCAATTTCTATTTTCATAATTACCTCTTAAATGGTGTTCACGACAGGAATTGAACCTGCGACCTTTTCCTTCGGAGAACTATATTTAAAATTTTAAATTTTATTTGTTTTTTTAAAACTTTGAAATATTTAAGAAAAATCAACTTGTTTTATAAAATCTTTTTTTCAAAAAATCGAAATATTTCAAGTTTTTTTAATCTCCTTTTATGAATATCGCGACAGATTCGCGACACTATAATTATAAAATCTATCCATAATTAACCCTATGCATAAACACCAATGTTTATTTAGATATTATAACAAATTATACTTTTTCTAACAATATAATTTGTCAATTTGTTATTATTCATTTTATGGGACATAATATAAACTCATTACCATATTTTTCTTTCATCTTATCTAACCAGTCCCAGATATTATCAAGGTTAACCACTGTTATATCTATACTTCTAAAAAATGGATATTTTTTTTCAATATATTTTCTTATTAAGTTTAATTTAATTTCTATACTTTCATCACTACTTACAAGAAAGTCAATATAAGAATTAAAAATGTCTGTACTAATAAATTTTTTACCTGTATATAATGATAATATCTCATTAAAACTAACTTTTTTTTCATTATTAAATCGAAAATGCTTGTCAAAAATTGATAATGCAGCCTCTCTTTTATCTTCATTTGAATGTGTGTATATAAATGTCGTAGATAATTGAGAATGTCCCATTAATGTTTTTACATCAGACGGAGCTAAATTAGGATTATCATTCATTTGCATTGAACAATAACTATGTCTTAAGCCATGTAATGTAACATCTTTTAATTGCTTATGTTTATTTTTAAAAGTAGTCCATTTATTCGATGGTGTATCTGGAAACATTATTCCACCACTTCTACTTAAAAATAAATTTTTAGGTGCGACATAATTTTTATTTTTTCTTTTAAAATTCATTATCTTTCTTTCTCGCAATTTTAAATATTCTTTTATTTTATCAACACAAAATTGAGGAATAGGAATTTCTCTAACACCACCTTCGGATTTTGTTTTTTTCTCAACTATCTTTTTATTTTCACTATCCCATACAGCAGATATTTCTATCTTTATAAAATTTTTATCAAGATGTATGTTATCAAGATGAAGCCCAACAAGTTCTCCTCTTCTCATACCTGTACAAATAAAGAGATTAAATAGTAATTCAGTAGTAATATCTTCTTTTTCTAATAATAGCATAACTTCTATTAACTCATGAATATTATAGGATTCTTTTTCTTTTGTAGATACACTAGGTGCATTAACTGTTAATACTGGGTTTGATTCAATATAATTCCAAGCTACAGCCTTATTTAATATTTTTCTAAGTAGTCTATAAACACTATTTACAGTAGTTGACGATAATGTTACTATATTACCATTTTTATCTGGTCTTTCTCTTTTGCGTTTTTTTAATTTATTTATAATTCGTTGAACGATTAAACCATCAATTTTATATAATGGCATATTAGCTATTTCTGGCAGAATATAATTTTTTAATTCACTTTTTCCTGTTTGAACTGTTGTAGGACTTAATTCAATTTCTGCATATTCTTTATAATAAATTCTTACAAAGTCTATAAATTTAATATTGCTTTTATTCCCCTTTCCATTTTTTAATTTAAATTCAGCTAATTTTTTATCTCTTTCCTTCTTTGCTTGAGCTAACGTTCCTTCAAATACTGTTGAATAATAATCTCCTTTTTGACCATTTGAGCCTCCTTTTCTTATAAATATTCTATATTTTTTGCCTTTCTCTATTTCATATATATACTTATCTACTTTATTTGTTGCTTTAGGTGATTTTTTTATACACTCTTTTTTGCTTTTAATTTTTTGAGTATTTTTCGTATTTTTTTTAATTTCAAAAAAGTCTTCATCATTTTTTTGCTTATTAAGCAATAATCCATTCTCTTTTAATTTAGCATCTCTTATTTTAATTGCCTCATCTAACGTACCATTTATATATTGATCAAAGCTTATTTTTATATTTTCTTTCTTACTAACCTTTAAAAATTTAATTCTATACCTATTTTCTGATACAAAATAAATGTATTTTTCAACTTTTTCCTGCATTTTTAGTGTTTCCTTTCATTAAATTTTATATTTTTGATTTTCTTTTTTTGTACACATGTTTTTTTCTAACCATTTTTCTACTTCAGATTTACTAAACATTCTTTTTTTCCCAATTGAACAATAAGGCAAGTCATCATTTTGAATGGCTTTATTGATGTTATATCTAGTAAAAAAAGGATATTTTTCTATTAATTCATTTATTGTATAAAGAGTTTTAACTCTATAATGACTTTGCAAGTTGCATTCTTCTTTATCTGATTTAACAGTTTTACTGCCATTAATAGCTGTGGCAAATTCTTCTAAAGTCATTCTTTTTAAAATATCATATAATTCTTCTTTATTACTTATCACTTAATAATCACCCTTTCTCTTTATATTCATAAACCCTTTCCATTAAATTTAATGGTCTAATATTATTCTTTTCTATATCTTTTTTAGTTTTTGAAAAATCAGAAAGCCAATATATAGCATCAATTTCTGTACTAAAAAATTCTGATTCCACTTTATTCCTAATTTCGCGAACTGCTATATATTTTCTGTTATAAAAACAATAATAATTTGTAAAAAACGCAGTATTTTTATTATTGTTTTTGTTATAATAATTGCAAAAATCTTTATAAGATACTTTAAAAATCACAGGAAAGTATCCATGAGCAAATATTTTAATTACATCAGTATCAATAGTATTAAAATCATAAAATTGTCTATATTTATCCATTAAATCAATGGCATATAAATCTCCACATTTAGTTTTTACAATATAGCTTTTACTATTGCTTGTACGAAGTAAATACCATGTTTCTCCATATTCTTTATCTATTACTTCATATATTTTTTTAATTTTTTTAGTAATGTGTAAATCGTTTATTTCTTTTTCCCATATAATAGGTGTTTTACTCATCCCAATATAATAATTCCACAATAGCTCATATTCTCTTTTTTCCATATTTCTCACTCCTTCGTAAATAAGGTAGTGCAATCCAACTAAAAAAGGAATTGCATTACAAAATCATAATACAAATTCCTAATATTTTTTTCTAATCTACAAATTTATTTTTATATTATCTTTTATATGTTTGACTTTTTATTTCTGATTCTTTTACATTTCAATTTAAATTCTTTTTTAGTATTAACTTCATATAAACTACTATTTAAAATAACATCAGATACTTTCTCTATTGCATTCTTTTTACTTATAGCATTAACATACATAATATCTTTTTTATCTTTAGTAATAATAGTTACTATATAATCCTTTTCAACATATTTCTTTAATTTATTTATCATTTTCATCCTCCTTATTTAAAGCAAAGGCTATCTTCAGAGCCTTATTAATTTCTTTCATCTTATAATCATCAATCAAACCAACAAAACCTTTTAATCTTTTTTTATCAACAACTCTGACTTGTTCCAATAAAATTATAGAATTAGGTTTTAATTTGCTTTGTGGATAAACTCTCACATGAGTAGGTTGAAATCTGTCTTTATACCCTTTAGTGGAAATAGGCGCAACTACAGTAGTTGGACTATATTTATTACCAATATCATTTTGTAAAATAACAACAGGTCTGCATCCTTTTTCTTCACTTCCTAAAGCAGGGCTTAAAGATGCATAAAAAATAGCTCCTCTAATTACTTTTTTCATTTTCAGTATTTCTATCTTCTCTCAATTCTTTTATCTTAATCTTAAGGCTTTTTCTAACGTACGGTAAATCTAAAATGTTGTTTTCTTGCATTATGGTATTAACTTGATTTTCTATATCTTTCTTATTTTCTCCATCTAAAACAAATGAATATTTTTTTATTAGTTTTATCTTATATTTTTTCATAACAATCCCTTTCTTTATGTATAAATATCAGTTGTTTAATTAAAGTTTGCTAAAATATAAATATTTATATTTCAATAACCCCAACTGATATTTCAATTTATTTATTATTAATTGTGTTAAAATTATTCTCACTCCCTTAACACAGGGAATCATTAAATGACTGATAGCTAATCAGTTCCATAGGAATTGCACCTCTCTGTGGATCTCACAGAGTCGCCCCGATTGATTTAGTCTGTCGCTAGACGAAAGTATCATTATCCCTATTACTTGTCATCGCATTATTAGTAGCTAACTAATATTTATGGTCAAGTATTTATCGCAAGCGTACTTACCAACGTGCTTAATCATCTCTAATTAGTAATAGGAACGTATTTAATGACTGTATTATAATTTTTCAAAGAACATAGTTCTTAATAACAGAACAAGTGAGAAAGAATAAATTATCCTTCTCACTTGTTTGGCACTTTAAATGCGAAAAGTTAAGTCTAATTTTTAAATTTTTTAGAAATTTTTTCTAATGCTATATCAATACTATATTTAACAGCAACTTTAGTACAATTCTCTTCTTTAGCAATTTCTTCTAAAGTCATATCATCAAAGTAATACTTTCTTAATCTTCTTTTTTGAACATCAGGTAAAGAATTAATCACTTGCTTAATGTCATCAAAAATTATTTTTTTCTCTACATTTTCTTCTATCGAAGTTGGTAAAATTAGCATTCTTTTATATAACGTTTCTTCATATATTTCAGAATGCTCTATATGAGACCTATATTTATGTATTTGTGATATATCCTCTAATTCAAAACTATCAAATGCTTCATATACCTTTTCTGATATTTCTATCTTATGTATAATTTTTTTATTATCTTCAAATTCTACTGTATAAGTATTTTTGTCCTCATCATAGCCTAAAGTATAAGGATTATCCTTACTTTTATTTCTTTTTGGCATTGCCATCTTTCTTTCCTCCAATCGAATATTTTTAAATTGATTGGAAGAAAGGAGGACTTCTACAATTTACAGACAAAAAAAGACTGGACTTTATAGCCGTTTTAGAGCCACAAAATCCAGTCTTTTCTATATCTCTTATATAAATTGATTTTAAGTAGTACTTCTCGTCATACATAGGCACAAACTCCTACTGCAATGCCCATATTTAATGATTTAGAAGTACTACTTAAAAAATCTTAACCATTAGAAAAAACTAGCAATAAAAACATCATTGCTAGTTATCACATCTATCAACCTACTCCTCATAAAATTACTCTCTTTACCATCTTATTGCATAGCTTAATGCACTGCCATTTTTTTCCTTCTATATTAACACATAATGATTGTTAAAGTTTTAAATGTCAAATAAAATTATATTTATTATTTTTTATAAGTCTTTACTTTTTTTATGGTGTGATGTTCTATATACTTGTCACTATTAAGATAGGATATTAACTCGGTCGGAATATTTTCTATTCCATAATAATTAATTAAATTAGTTATCGCTTCAGTCTTATTAGAAGTGTCCTTGAGACTGTTTTTAAAATATTCTATCTCTTTTTCATATTTTAAAGAAAATCTGAAATAGTCTTGAAATAATACTGGTAATAAAGTAATTGCATCTTTATAACCATTTTGCTCTAGTATTACTCTTTCAGCTTCTAAAACATCAATAATATCGCCTATTTTATCAACGTGATCAAACCACATTTTCTTATGTTTGAAAAAGTCATCATGAATTCGTTTTTTATAATCTTGCCATCTTTCATCATCATAAGCTCTACTAAAACTTTTTGGAAAATCATCATAAATACTAGGATTATAATTAATAGATGTAACATAGTCTTTATAGAAACGTTTAGGACTCTTTTCGTAAATAATGTCATTTAAATATAATGATGAAGCCCTATTTATAATAGAATAACCATCTTTATTTAAAGCAATATTACTAAATTTTATTTCTTCATACTTATCTTTTAAAATATCATATACTCTAAAGAATCTTTCACTCAAAACCTTTGCACGAGCATCATTATAATATGTCTTAATATCCCAAAAATAATATCTAAAGTCTTGTACTTTATAATCTAACCAAGACATTTCTGCTTCTTTAAAGTCTTTATCTGTTAAAGGCTCTACATTAAAGAAACCATTTTTAGGTATATTATTAGTTAAATATTGTTTGAATTTTTCATATTTATTTTCATCACGTTTATTATAATGGTAACAATATCTTTCATTAATAGCCTTGTATATAAGATTATCATTATTGGAAAAGTCAATATATTGTATTTTTCTAAAAAAATCTATAAAATCTTTAGTCAATAAAGCATCTCTTCTCTCATCTACATCAGGACTATCTATTCCATCAATTACACACCCTAAATCATATCCACTAGCAATGTTATCTTTAGGATTTAAAAATAGTAAAAGATCATCACGACACAAAGGTATATTATATTTTTTAAAGATAGCAGGTAATTCTGATAACATTACTGCTTTTGCATTATCATTATCAAAACAATATTCCCTATCAAATAAATAATTAATTGGTGTAAATTGTGGACAACACATATTTTTATAATAAGTAATTTCTTCTAAATACATAATAATTCCTCTTTTCTAAATTAGAAACAGTATAACATTAAATAATGTTCTAATCAAATAAAAATTATATATTTTAATAAAAAAATAAATGTATTATAATATAACTATAAAAACATTAATAAATAGAAGGAGATTGTTGTAATGCAAAAAGAAATAATATGGAATAATAAAAAGTGGATTATTGACTACGAAAATGGTACAATATATCAAAAAGGTATAACTCCAGGATTACCAGTACAAGTAAGAATTGGAAATTATCGATTAACAAATCTTGGTGGAGTATGTTATTTTACAACTGGAAATAAGTTCTATAAAATTGATGACGAAACTATATCAGAAATAAGTAAAGAAGAATATGAAAATATAAAAAACTATAGAACTTTAAATAAAAAAGATCCAGCAACAATGAAAGTTATTTCTAACTATGCAACTTCAATAATAATTGATGATCTTATGAAGAGAAAATTTAATTTAAAAGTATCTATTCCTGTTAATAACACAAATATTATAAATAGCTTTTCAAAAAAATTCTCTTCTGAAATAACAAATCAAATTAAAAGACTATCAACAGAAATAATTATGTCTTTACCAGTAAAAGTAAACACACAAACTATAAAGCATCAAATTTATAATATTTATAATAATATTGTCCAAGAAAACGAAGAATTATTTCAAGTTTTAATTGATAATATTTATTTAAACGATAAAGAAAGATTTGATTCATTATCAGAAGATATAATAAATAGTCGTAAAAAAAACAAAAAACAAGAAGATATTCTTAATAATCATTCAATACAAGAAGAACAAGCTGAAAGAAAAAGAAAATAAAGATGGTAATTTATTTTACTATTTTTATACCAGACTACTAGCAATTTCATCTTTTGTTAATGGTCTTTTTATAGAAAAATAATAATTACAAAACTATCTTTGTGGGATTTATAAATTCATTATTTTATCTATATCATCAGAATGCATTAAATATTTTTCATTTCCAATAACTATATTTTTAGTAGAATAATCTATCATTTTAAACAAGTTTGAAACATCATTAGGCACATCGTAATCATCATCTCTATCTCCTATCTGTTTAACAAAGTATTGCTCTAATATATATAATCCTGCCAAAGAATTAATTACGTTTTTTAAATTTGCCTTTTTATAATTATCATCAGTTGTTCTTTCATGTTTTACATCATTATAATTGCCCCACCACTCTGGTGACTTTTCAGAAGACCAATTAATAAAAGGTTGTAAGGTAAAATCTCTAAATTCTACTTTTTGATTTGTTATTTTAGGACATATTTCTATTATTTTAGTTGCATAACAATTTATTTTTTTAAATTCAAGATGTTTATTATTTTCACTACAAATTGTTTTAAGAATTACATCAACTTCTGAACATATTGATAAATATAACAATATTAGTTTATTAGAATAGCACAAGCTATTTCCATAATTTGTAATATTGCTATCTATATATAAACTATTCTCACCCAAATCAAAAGCAATATAATCTTCAACATCTAAAAGCTCTTTTTCTAATACTAAATAATATTGCCAATATTGTTTACAAAATTCATTTCTTGTCATTCCCAACCTCCATATAACTCATATTAATTTTTTTATGTCAGAAAAATGTATAATCTTATCATATATATCAAACCAGCTATAACATCTTATAATGTTTGAATTAGTTAATTTATTGTTATATGGATGGTCATAACAAATAACTAGCCTATCTTTTGATATTAATGAAATATTTTCTGGCTTATCCTCAATCATTATATCTATATTTTTCTCTTTACATATATCAGATTTATTTCTACTAAATATTAGTTCATCATATACTACGTTATTTTTATCAAGCCACTCTTTAACAATATTCTGCATTTTTGCCTTATATTTATTTTCATATGTTGTAAAGGAACGTGAAGTTATTATATAGATGTCGTTACCATCACTTTTCAACCTTTTTATCACTTCAGAAGCAAAAGGTCTAATTAGAATATTCTCTGAATAATAGAAAATATATTTTTCACAAAAAATCATTATATTGTTTTTCTGTAACTTCAAATATATTTTCGTTATCATATATATCATTATGTAATTTATATTTAACTTTTTTCTCACTAAAATATTTAGTTCCATAATCTAAAATAAAGCTATGTTCATCTGTTAATACTCCATCAATATCTATACCTATTCTCATTGCACTCACTCCAAATTTATTATATAAAATTACTTTAACCTTAATTTATATAATCTTTCTATTCTATTTTCTTTTTTAAACGTATCTACTTCACATACAAATACCCAACCAAATTTTTCATATAAACCTATATGTTCTGTATATAAATATATATTATCAAAATCTATATTTTTTTGTGCTATTTCATTGACTGTCTCAAGCAATTTTCTTCCATAGCCTTTTCCTCTATAACTCTCATCTATATAAACATTGGCAAGCCATGGATATATATCTGGTCTAACACTTAAATCTTCATAACCAAATTGATAGATCCCAATAATTTTACCATCTAAAAACAAACCATAAGTCTGTGGTAATCTTTTTTCCATCATACTATGTTTCATAAAACATTTAACTTTTTCAAAACTATAACCATCTCTTTTACCCCACCAATTATACATCCATGTAGTTATAGTATTTAAAATATCTTCATTAACATTAACTAGTTGCTTTAATTCTAAAGACATATAATACCCTCCCATCAATTGACATATATACCATTATATCATAATTACTATACAAAACACGTTATACCTCATTGTTTTTCCTAAGATATACAAGATATAGAGCGATAGCAATTTGAACATAACCTATAAGTGCAGCAACTCCAAAGATATATTTAGAACCAAAGACAAATAGTAGTCCTGTTAAATATAATCCTATAGCATTACCTAAACTACCTACTAATTTTCTAATATTAGAGAACAATAACTGATATTTTGTATCTATTCTATTTAAATATATAGCATCAGTCTTATTTTCATAAGCAGTTGTTAAAAATAAAGATACTGTTATAGCAATTAAAGTCATCTCATTTGATGGGAAAAGAAATACTAAAGTATAACCTAACATACGAGGACCAAATTTAAGTAATATAGTTAGGTAATCATTTTTAGGAGTTAATTTCTTTAAAGCTAAAACTCCAAATATATCTGCTATTATTCCCATTAAAAGAAAATAAAAAGTAGCATTTTTAGAAGAAATATCTAAAATATTAGTTAATATTAACATCTGCATACCTAAAGCACAGTTATAAGATATATCAGCAATAAATATATATAATAAATAGAAATTAGATATTTTATCTCTTTTAAATACTTTTAAATATTCCTTAATACTTATATCATTATACTTTTCTTTATCATTAAATTTTACTTTACTTAAAGAGAATAATGCTATCACTAAACATATTAAAGTAACTAAAAGAAAACTATTATAATCAAAAATATAATTTCCTATGGCAACTCCTAATAAAAGCCCTCCTATTAAAACTCCTAAATCTTGACATATATAGGTTGTTAATTGTCTGTAACTATAAACCTTATCATCTTTAATAACTCTTGTAATTAAGGGATATATCGCTAAGTAACCTACAGTATAACTTGCTACATCAAAGATAAATAAAACTGCTATCACTTTAGTAGGTAAATGCTGGTATCCTAGAAAAAGAATTAAGTAAGAAGCTATCCTTATTAAGAGAGTTGCACTTAATAATTTCTTTATATTAGCCATACTTATTTTTAGAGAAATAAATATTATAGATACTGCACCAAAGAAAGTAGCAAGACTCATAACTCTACTTATTTCACTGGCATCTAGACTATTTTCTTCTAGCCATAGAAGTCTAAAGTTATTCCATAAGCCAAAGGATATACTAAAGAAAATAATCATTATAAATATGTATTTTAAGTTCTTATTCTTAATTAATTCTTTCATGTCCTACTCCTTATAAATTATTGTTACTTACACTACTACTATCTCTTAAATTTAAATAATACTCATTGTTTTCTAAAGACTCTACTGTTCCATCTGCAACTTTCCTACCTTTATCTATGATAATTAAGTGATCTGCTTTATTCATTACTTCTTTTTTATGAGTAATTATTATGACAGTATGGTCTTTTGATAATTCTTTAAAGACTTTAACTACACTTTTTGTATTAGTAGAGTCTAATGATGAAGTTACTTCATCAAAAAGTAATATTTCTGAGTTTGTTAAGATACTTCTAGCAATGGAAAGAAGTTGTTTTAATCTTGTCGAAACATTAGAACTATTTTCTTCTATAATTGTATTATATCCTTTAGGTAAGCTTAATATTTCTTCATGTATTCCTAGTCTTTCACATACTTCTTGTTGCCTTTTAAAGTTAGAATCCACTAAAGATAAATTATCTCTTATACTCATATTAAAGAGAATACTTTTTTGAGTTACAACACTAACATTTGTCTTATAAACGTCATCAGTATAGTTATAAATATCTTCTTTATCTACTAAAACTTTACCACTATCTGGTTTTATTAATCTTAAAATAATATTTAATATAGTGCTTTTACCACTACCACTACGTCCTACAATAGCGGTTAATTCATTTGGTTTTACTTTAAAAGTAATATCTTTTAAAACTTGCTTATTAGTATAAGATGAATAAACGTGTTTAAACTCTAAAAGACCTTTAATATTATCTTCAGTAGATGTATTTAATACTTTATTACTTTTTGGATGATAATTTAAAACAGAATAAATCCTTTCTACTGATACTCGGCAATTTATAACATTTTTAACACAAGTTTCTAAGACATATTTTAGTTCTTGATTTAACATAGTAAAATAGCCTATAACTAACACTATTTTATCAACTGTATAATTATTTTGAAATAGTAAGAGTAATGTAACAGCATAAATACTTACTTCTCCTAAATCTAATATTAATTGAAGAAAATTTGACTGAATATCGGCATATCTTCTTTTCAGTCTGTAATTATGACAGAATTTTTTATTAATAGTATTAAAATGATTATAGTACTTTTCTTGTAGATTATAAACTTTCATTTCTTCAAGTGATGATAACTCTTCCATAAAGACTCCAGCGATTTTATCTTGATACTTTCTTTGCTTATGTAAATATTTAACTACTTTCTGATTAAATATCATCATAAATATTACATAAAGACTAGAAAATAAGAATACTACTATACCTACTACTGGAGAGGTTAAAGCAGTTAGTATTACTATTACAATTATTCTGATAAAGCCTATAATAATATCACTTAAATTATCATTAATACCTACTATTTTCCATATATCACTAGATGAGGCTTGTAATACTTCGTCTATATCTTTATGTTTAGAAAATTCTAAGTCATAGGTAGATAGTTTATCAAAAACTTTCCTCTTAAGTCCTGTATAACAATAATTAGAATCTAAAGCACCGCCTTTATAATTCCAATGATAAAATATTACTTTAGCAGAAACAGAAGCAAAGAAATAAAATATCCATTTTAAGGTTTCATTATAATCTCCTAATGTTAGGTATTTAACAATTCCTGAAGCAGTAAATGGTATTAGAATACTGGCAATTACTGCTAAAGCTTTAGATGTAAAAATCATTATATAATAAAATTTGTTAGGCTTAATACAAGACCAATATTTTTTATAGGTATCTATCATTAATCTCATATTAACACCTCACTTTCAGAGTCTAATTTCTCTTTTAAGTCATCTAATGATTTATAACTTTTCGCTTTGCCATTATTCATATAAATTATCTTATCTGCTTTAGTAATTAAATCTTCTCTATTAGTTATAACTAAAATAGTATGATCTTCTTTTAATCTTACTAGGAGGTCTATTATTTGATTTGTAGTTTTAGGATCAAGGGATGCTGTTATATCATCCATTAAAAGAATTTCGGCATCTGTTAATAAACTTCTTGCAATAGATAATAGTTGTTTCTGTCCTCCACTTATATTAGTAGCATTCCCAGTTAAAATAGTACTATACCCTTTAGATAAGCTCATAATAAATTCATGTAATCCCACTTCTTTAATTACTTCTTCTTGTCTTTTCTTATTACCATTAATTAATCTTAAATTATCTCTTATACTCATATTATAAATAAAAGGATTTTGTTTAACTAGAGTTATATTAGAAGCATAGATACTATCACTATATTCATAAATATTAACCCCATCTAAAAATATTTCTCCTCCATTAATAGGATAAAATCTTAATAATAAGTCAAAAAGAGTTGTTTTACCACTACCAGATGGACCGATAATAACGTTTAAAGTATTAGGTTTAATCTCTAGACTAATATTATCTAAAATATATTTAGAATTATATTTATAACTAACATTTTTTAAAACAATTGAACCATATATCTCATTATTTTCATATTTACCAAAGAGATTAGATAAATCATCTTCATAAGTTAAGGCTTCATTTACTCTTTTAACAGAAACATGATATTCTTTAATTTCACGATAAGATCCTACTAATTCTGTTAAGTTTTCTATCAACTGGTCATAATAACCAATAATTAAAATAACTAAATCAATTGTAGCATTGAACTTCATCATAAATAATAAAAGGATTAAATATAAAATAACTTTGGTATATTGTGGTATTAAAGTACTAGTATTTTCATTTCTAGCATAGTATTTACGTTTTTTAAAATAAGCTTTAGTATATCTATTTAGTTTAGTTTGTAACTTTTTATAAAGTTTATCTTTTATAGGAAGTGTTTTTATTTCTTTTAGGGCATTTAACTCTTCTACATAAGTAGAATTTAAAGTATCATTATGTTTCTTTTGTTCTTTTAGATATTTAGAAAATTTATCCATTGTTTTAGTCATAAAAACAAGATAAATTACTAAAGATATTACTGTAATTAGAGCAAAGATAAAATTGGCTCTAAATATTAAAATAACTGTTAAGATAGCCATAAATATTGTTGAAAGATATACAGTTGTAGAGTCTAATAATAAACAATAACTCGGAATATCATCTCCTACTAGACTTAACATTTTACCATTATCTAATGTTTTAGATATTTTTCTTGATGAAGTACAAATTTTATTAAAAAGTTTTTTATGAATAATATCACAATAATAAGTTTGAAGAAAGCTATAGATATAGTAATTAAAATACCAAACAATTTCATAGACTATATAAGCAATTGCTAGATAAAAGGTATAATTATATGCTAAAGTATTTTGTTCTGTAGCATACTTTATAATTTGACTAGCAAAATAAGGAAATACTGCCATAATAACATAACCTAAGATACAAGTAAAAAAGAAAAGAAAGGTCATAAACTTCTTAAATGGTACTACTTTAAAATCATTATACACTTCTTTTATATACTTCATACTGAATACACTTCCTACTCTATGTATCAATTATAACAGAAAACAAAGAAAAAAGACTAGTAATTATAAACTAATCGTAATTAAAACTTTTTTCTTCGTAACCATCTTTCTTAATTACTATAAATTTTTCTGTTTAAATAGTCTTTGGTAATATCTATTATTTTCTAATAATTTCTTATGTTTACCTATCCCTACTACTTTACCTTTATCAATAACAATCAATTCATCAGCAACTTTCATTAAATCTTTTTTATGAGTAATAATGATAACAGTATGGTCTTTCTTTAAATCTTTTAAAACTTTAATAATATGTTTTGTAGTTTTAGGATCTAAAGCCGATGTTATTTCATCAAAAAGTAAAATTTCTGCTTTAGATAATAAAGTTCTAGCCATAGAAATTAATTGTTTCTGCCCTCCACTTACATTAGTTGCATTCTCACTTAATATAGTATCATATCCTTTAGGAAGACTCATAATAAAATCATGTATTTCAACTCTTTTACAAGCATTTATTTGATTAGTTGTATTCTTATCTACTAAAGATAAGTTTTCTTTAATACTCATATTAAATATAAAAGGTTTTTGGGTTGCGATAGAAACATTAGAAGGATAAACATTACTATTATAATCATATATATCAACACCATCTATATAAACATGACCAGAATCTATCTTATAAAGCCTTAAAAGGATTCTAAAAATAGTACTTTTACCACTACCACTTTCACCTACTATTGCTGTAAGCTTATTAGGTTCTATTTCAAAGCTAGCTTTATCAAGGCTTATATTATTTTCATACTTAAAAGTAACATTATCGAAAATAATATCACCAAAAATATTATCTTCTAAATAGTCTCCAAATTCTAACATATTTTTATTATGATAATTTATTACTCTAGAAAGTCTATCTATTCTAACAGAACTATTACAAACCTTATTAACTTTTTCAAAAAAATCAAAATTTTCCCTTTCTATCTGGTCAATATAAGTAACAATTAATACTAAATCACCAACACTCATAACACCTTTCATAATATGATTAATTACAATTATATATGCGATAAATTTAGATATTGTAATAATAACAGGATATAGTACTTTAGATCTGTCCCAATACTTTCTTTTTAAGAAATATTGTTTAGTCCAGCTTCTTTTATAAATATCAAGATAGTTATTTAATTTATTTTTCATATCAAATGCTTTAATTTCACTTGAAGCATCTAACATCTGTTCATATAAAGATGTAATTCTATCTTGATTTCTTCTTTGACCCATAAAATAATAATCTTTTTTCTCTTGTCCTTTAGCAAGCATTACTTGATAGATTATATTAAATGCTAAAACTATTAACCCAATTTCTAAATTATAAAAAATAAGTATTAATAAAGCCATAATATCTGTAAAAAAATGAGCAAGAGCATCTATCATTCTATCTGTAAACATACAAACATCCATAACATCACTAGTAACAGTATTATCTAAATATGATTTAGGAAGTCTTTTGGTAAAATCTTCATCATAATGAGCGACTTTTGATGCTATTATTAGGTGAAGTTTATTATAAACATAATTAGTATTTTTAGCATAAACAACAAAGTTTAAATGATGACAAATAAGATAAACTAAATAATTAATACCTAAATAAACAATATTAATAAAAGTCTCTTGATACTCTCCTAAAGTAGCATAGTCAATT
The DNA here is from genome assembly GCA_946497955.1 of uncultured Mycoplasmatota bacterium. GTDB lineage: Bacteria > Bacillota_I > Bacilli_A > RF39 > UBA660 > Onthousia. The sequence continues at coordinate 33,314 of CAMMMH010000009.1, forward strand.
ATTCTTGCTGCAAAAATAGGAGTTATTGCAAAAGTAATACTTCTAAGAAAGGCTGTTATAAACAAAAGTATTAAGTATTTCTTGTTATCTGCTCCAAGACTAAAATAATTTTTACATATTTTAAAATATCTACTCATTATCAAATACACCTCCCTTACTAGGTGACTTTCTAGCAATTAAATCTTGATAATATTTATTAGTTTTTACTAAATCTTTATGAGTACCCATACCTACAATCTTACCTTCATTTAAAACTATTAAATAATCAGACTTTTTCATTAACTCTTTCTTATGAGTAATAATTAAAATAGTATGGTCTTTCTTTAAGTCTTGTAAAACATTCTCTATCTTTAAAGCTGTATCAGGGTCAAGGGAAGATGTTACTTCATCAAAAAGTAAGACTTCAGAAGCTGTTAAAAGAGTTCTTGCGATAGAGATTAACTGTTTTTGTCCGCCACTTATATTTTTAGCATCTTCTCTTAAGACAGTATCATATCCTTTAGGAAGACTCATAATAAAGTCATGTATTCCTACTCTTTTACACATTTCAATTTGTCTAGATTTATCTTTATCAACTAAATCAAAATTAGCTTTTATACTCATATTAAAAACAAAAGGTCTTTGGTTAACAATAGAAACATTGCTCTTATAAACTTCTTTAGCATAACTATAAATGTCTTTACCATCAATAGTTATATCACCACTATCTGGCATATAAAATCTAAGTAATAAATTAAAAATTGTTGTTTTACCACTACCTGTATGTCCTACAAGTGTAGTTATTTTATGAGGATTAGCTGTAAAACTAATGTCAGTTAAAGTAGTTTTATTATTATATGAAAAATAAACATGATTAAACTTAACAACACCATTTATAACATCATTAAAATAATTACCAACTGGAATAGAATGAGGCTTATAATCAAGAATAGATTGTACTCTATTAACAGCAACATTAACCTCTCTAATTGTCGTAGTTGTTGTTATAAGTTTTCTAAGAGAAACAAACAAAGAATCAAAATAACCAATTATTAAAACAACTATATCTACTGTAATATTTCCCTTAACTAATAATATAAGACATAAGAAATAAATAAGTATTTTAAACCCATAAGTTAAAAAATTAACATCATTATCTCTTATAACAGCATATTTCCTTTTAGTATTATAAGCCCTACTCCAACCATTATTTATCTTCTTTAATTTTTCTTCTAAAGGCTCTATAATTCCAAAACTCTTAACTTCACTAGAACCTTTAGTAATTTGAGAAAATAAAACTCTATATTTATCAACATTACTCTTTTGCTTACGATAATAAAAATCTACTCTTCTATCAGTATAATTTCTAATAAATATATAGAGTATTGTAAAAATTATAAAAAGAAAAGATATTAAAACATTACAATTAATTATAATTATAATAAGTACTAAAAATTCTAAAATACTCATTATTAATTCTGATACTCTATCACACATATCACCAATATTCATAACATCGCCATTAACACTATTTAAAAGTTTTCCTTTATTAACGTGTTTAGTAAAGTTATCATCAATTATACTTACTTTATCAAAGATCTTCTGTTGTAAATGGACATAACAATAATGATTATTTTTACCATAATATTTATGATTTATAAAGAAAAACAAGCGATATAAAAAGTAAGACAATGCCAAAAAGCCTAAACTTAAATAAGCCATAGGATAATCTTTTAAAGTTATATATTTAATAATTAAAGATGCCCCTAAAGGTATTAAAAGATTCGCTCCTTTATAAAGAAATGCTGTTATTAACATCATAATAAAATATTTTTTATTAAACTCTGCTAATTTAAAATAGTCTTTTATAAAATGATAATACTCCCTTATCATTACCATCACCACTCTTACTAATATAAGTTTATCATACTAATAGTAATTAATATCTCTATAGTATTCTTCAACTTTATATAAAATATATATTAACTACTTCTCTATATTTATATATCAATTATAACAGAAAACAAAGAAAAAAGACTAGTAATAATAAACTAATCGTAATTTTTTGTTAAAAAAGTAAATCTTCATCTTCACTAAATAAATCTTTAGGCATTTGTTTTACAAGTCTTTTTGCTTCCTCTTCAGTAGCTCGCATAACTCTTTCATTTACTGGCTCAAACTCTTCTCTCAATTCATCAATTTCTTCTAAAGTAAATCTTTGTCCTTCATAATTTCTAAGAACTGATTGAGTCATAGTTTTTCTCATTGCAATAGTATTATTATAAAATTCTTGACCAGCTTCATCTATTATACTAGATTTATATCTTTGAATTTTTGTTTCTAATACTCTTGCTTCCTCATCAACATTTCCTCTAGCCACTTCAGCATATTGGGTTATTATATGAGAATTACCACAAGGCATTGTGCCAAATAAACCAATGGTTTCAAATTGTCCCTCATATCCTTTAGCATCTCTTCTACCATGAAATACAAAAGGTGCACTAACACTAAGAGGAGTAAACTTAAATAATTCCACAACTTTTCCTGGATAATATACACCAAAAATAAATCTATCCTCTGTATAAGAACTACTAGGATCAACCACTATTCCTTCAAACCATCCATCATCTTGTAATAAAATTTGTCCTTCCCACATATCTCTGTCATTAAAATCATATCCATAAGACATATTCCAATAACCTTTAATATCCATTAATTTTGCCATAACAACACTTCCTTTGTAGTTACATATTATAATACTATTTAACTTAAATTGGAATACAATATAACAAATTTGTATAATCTAATTATTCGCATTTTATTTAAAATTATTTTTAATATATTCATAAATTTCATTCCAGTTATTACAACAAGCAATACCACTTTTACTATCTAAATAATTACTTATTCTTATTGTATTTATTCCAGCACTTGCAACTGATAAACAATTGCTTTCATTATCGTCTATTAACAAATCTATATTTTCTTCAATACATATTTTTTTCTTATCTCTTGCATTTACTACTAATTTATCATAATAAATATTATTTTTATCAAGCCATTTTTTACTATACATATATGGATCATCATGAAATTCACTATCTCTTGCAGTTATAATTATAATCTCATGCCCATCATTTTTTAATTTATTTATTACATCAACAGCATTATCTCTAGGAATTGCCTTATTAGTAATTCCTTCTTGTATATCTCTTAAGAAGTATTTTAACTCTTTATAATTAAAATGGAATAACTCTTGCCATTTAGAACCATTATTATATTTATCTTCAAGGTTAATATCTTTAGGCAACTTTTTTCCTAAACTTTTAGCATATTTTTTACAAGCTTCATATAACTTATCTTTTACATCTGTTAAAGTATCATCAATATCTATACCTATCCTCATAATTCCCTACCTCTTATAATTTTTTAATTAGTATTTAACAATAACAATTATTGTAAATGTCTTTCAATTATTTCTATTCTTTAACCATATATTATTCCCCCATCATCCTATCAACCATAACATTCCTTTATATACTATTTTATTAAAGATTTTTTCTTAGAATTCTGTAAATTGTTTCTATTTTGCATAGACATAGCCCACTTTTTTATCTCTTCCGCCTGTTCTTTAGTTTTTATACTACTCACTACTTCTTCAACTGTTAAAATTTTCCTATTGTTTAAAGTAGCTTCTCCTACTATCTTTTTAGCTTCTAAATATTCGTTTTTACGTTTTAATATTTCCTTATTTTCTTTTTTTATTAGTAATGGCTTACAGATTTCATATTCTGCAATACTATGTTCCTGTAAATTTATACATTCTAAATCAATAATAGTACTAGCACAACTCACTATTAATAAAGGTAACATTAATGGTAGTGAATAATAGGTTCCTAAACTTAATAAAGAAATAGCTACAACATCATTTTTTAAGTTTTTTTGATGAATTGCTTTATTCCAGTTTAAATAGTTAATAATTTGTGTTGGATATTTATTATCTATATGATAATTTCTATTTTCTTCTTTATTCCATTCTTTTTTAGTTTTTAACTTAGATATTTTATTAACAAGTTCTATTAATTCTGCTTCTTCACTACTTTTAGCCTTACCTATCATCCTTTTAGTATTAAAATCACACCATTTTTCATAATAAACAACAAAATTAGGGCATATTTTTTTCATAACTTTAAATTTTAATCTCTCAAGTTTAAAAACAATTTCTCTAAACCCTAATGCTCCTAATTTTTCATGTAATTCTTTTTTTCTTTTATATATTTTTATTGCATATTTACTTTTTTCTTCATCAGTTAATTCTTCAGGAATAGTAATACTTTTAGAATTAAATATTAATTTAAAATCATCCTTAATATTCATCAAATTACCCCCCAATATATTCTTTTGAATTATTTTAATGTCTTAACTTTTGCAATACTATTATCATCTGATAATTCTACTAACTTATCGTCAGTTAATGCTACTAGCTTCTCAAGCTCTTCATCTGATAATGAATCAATATACTCTTCTGCACAACTTATTGTGATATTTATATGTTCTCCAGGATTAAAATTTGATGATATACTTGTAGTAGCAGAAGCATATGTAGTAAGCAAAATGTTTTGTCCATCATCATTCATAGTACTAGCTGTAGTATAATAAGGTCCACAAAGTGCAGCTGTTAATGTAGTAGAAAAAAATGTGTCAGACATATTATCCCTCCTCAATAATGAGTCATATTATATAATAAAAATGTTAAATTGTCAAATTTTCTAACTAATAAACAATAGCTAAAATTTTAGTATTTTAACTCTTTATACTATTATTAATTCACTATTATTAATATGTTCCCTCATTTCATACCCATTAATATGTTTTCTAGGCTTTTGATATTTATATATTTTAATATTATTAAAATTATAATCATTAGAAATAATCCCTTTACTTAAAGAATATCTTATAAAAACATTTCTAAAGTCTCTTAATAATTCAGTAATATTATTATATTCATGGATTCCACTATAAAAACACTCCTTATCATTAAACATAGGCTCAAACCAATATACTTTATTATTATCATAATAAACTAAGATAGAATGACTAGGACACCCTTTATTATCATCATAAAATAAATAATAACTCTCATATCTAAAAGATGTCATACTTTTAAAAAAACACCTATATAATTCAGTCATATCCCAACAAATTCCAATATGGCTTGTTAATAATTCTTTAGGAGTTTGTAATCTATATGTTTTAGCATCATTAACTCCATAATGTTTATTTCCATCTTTATCAATCCAGCCATATTCAAATTTGTTTTGCATATAATAGAAAAATTCTTCAATACTTATCAAACCATTTTTGATAAAAATATTTTTATAATCCATTTTAATCCCTCAAAATAATTTTAACATATTTAAACTATTGTGTTTATCTTTTTATTAATATGTTTACATCTATCAAAAAAGAGCCTTATTTTAGCTCTTTAACTTTTTCACTTTCTTTTTGTTCTGTATAAGTGTAATGGCTTTTAATTATTTCATTTAATCTCTTAGTATCTTTATATAATTGTGGAACATAGTCCAAATATTTATCATTAAAGTCAACTGCATTACCTAAGGAAACTTTAGCAACACATTTTTTCATTTTCTTAGATGCATATTCTATATCATATTTTTCTAGTAATTCTTCCCCTACTCCATAATAATACAAAAGGTTAATCACTGCTTCTATATCACATTTATAAGTGACATCATTTTCCCTTTTAAATCCAAGATTAATACCTACTATGTTATTATTTTGAAGTTTATATACCAATAATGCATAATCTCCAACAGAGCCTATATATTCTACACCTGCAAATTTTCTATAAACTATTTTAATAGAATCATTTATACTGCTAACACTATTAAGTTTTAATGTTTGTTCTTCCATATGTTTTAACTCATCTAACTGCATCTTAATCATCTATAATTCCTTTCTCTTTCAAATAATCCTCTAAATATTCATTAGATTTAAGTATTATTAAGGGATGTTCTTGATTCATTAATTCTTCTATTCTATTATCAAAATTATCAATTCTAATATCAATAAATTCTTTAGTGTTTCCTCTATTAACAAAACGATTATAATATTCTTCCTTACAAGTTTTATCAGGAATACAAATTGTATATTCTATATTATTTTTATCTAGTTCTATTCTAATATCTTCATCTGGTGCTATTAAAATAACTTTAACATTGCCAATCAATGATTTTATTTTGTTAATATAATTATTTGGATATTCTGGATTTAATTGTTTATAAGAAGTGCTTTTTCTTAATTCTTTATTCATATTTATTACTTTATCATCATATATCCATTTATAATCAGATGACTCTAAATCTACAATATAGTCATATTTTCTACCAACATAAGATTTACCCACTCCTGGATAGCCACGAATAATTAATGTTTTCATTATTAGCTCCTATAATATTACAAAATTTCTTTAATTATTTTATAAGTTTCAAAATATATCATAAGTTTTAATATTAGTACACATAATACATTTTTTCAAGACTAAAAATATTTTTTAACTTATATTTATATTATATATAATATATAGACATTAATCAAATCCAAATACAGATGGCTAATTCTTATACAAATTTTCATTATTTTTTATATACCATTTTAAATATTTAGTCCTAACTAATCTATCAATTGTACAAACTAGCCCTAACCCAACTAATCCTATGTCAAGCTTTTTTATTAAATATAATAAAGGTATTCTAATACATATTCCTCCAATAAATGACGTCAATCTAAGAGCTTTTGTATCTTTGTTAGCAGCTAAATATGCCAAATAATTATTGTTAATTATATATGTAAAAAATTCAGTTGAATATAAATAAGTATATATTCCACATTCACTCCATGGCACACTTCTACCCAAAAAGTACCAAGCCGGATAGGGAATAATAGATACAAATATTAAAGAAAAAATCAAAGAATAAGTTCCTACCTTTTTAACTTTTTCTAATAAATGTCGTTCTTTTCTTTTAATAGAATTTGCATATGAAACAAGGAGTCCAGTATAATAACCATCAGCTAATTGTAAAAGGACTTGTACAACATTTGAACAAACACAAGCTATGACATAGGTTTCAGTACCAAAAGAACTTGATATGCTCACTAAAAAAATGTATGCAATTTTTTGAATAGTTTTGTTTAGAATTAAGTCCTTCGTATGATTAATTATATCTTTAATATATTGTTTCTTAATTTTTCTATATTTATATTTTGAAAACTTAAATAATAAAATTGCATTAATAAAAGTAGCAATAATTGTTGCAATATATATTCCAGTTTCATTGAACCCTAATTTAACACTTATAATATCTCCAACTATATTAAATAGAGAAGAAATAATAGTCGCAATTAATATAAGATTGGTTTTATTTTTTATTTTCAAATCATTTTTAGGAACATAACTTACTGCTAAAATAGGTAATTGAATAGCTTTTAATTTTAATAAAGTTGTTAGAATATTTCTAGCATCAGACTCTAAAGTATAAATATAAGTAATTTTATTAGCAAATATAAATAATATTATAGATATAAAAATACTAGTAATAAGTTGTAAAACAATAGCAGTATCATTAATAGAATAACTATCTTTATTACTTCTAGCCAATACAATACTATGTGACTGCGAAATACATTCTTGTATTATATTTATAGCAGATTCTAAACTAATAAGTGAAGAAAATACTATAATTGCTGTTGTTCCAATAGAATTAGATATTGATTTGTCTATAACTGATAATATTACATTAGTAAATTCAACAAAAATATATGGTAATACAAAGCAAAGTACAGATATTACAGTTTTGTTCAATTTAAAATTCACTTTACTCCTCCTCTTTTAAATAACTATTATATTATTTCTTCAAGTAATTCGTTAATATTATCAACGCATTTATTAGTAACAGAAACTAACTCTTCACATGAGTTTTTAACTCTGTATCCATTATATTTTTTAATCATATCTATATCATTAACACCATCGCCAATAGTATAAGTATTAGTTGTTTTTATATCCTCTATTTTTATTATTTCTTTTATCATTGTAGATTTACTTGCTTTAATAGAGATAACCTCTACCAAATAATCTTTATCTTCACATACAAGATAACTTTTTATATTGGTATAATTGCTATCTATATAACTTTTTATTTCTCTAGCTTCATTAAAATTGTATAACTTTAACATAATCTTAACTATATGCGAAGCAGTATTTACATTTTTCCTAAAATTATCAATTAGAATTATATCAGAGACATCTTTTTTATTAGCATAATTAATAATACTTTTAACTTGTTTTTCTTCTAAAGAAAAAGATTTAATAATAGTTAATTCTTTAGATAATAATAAAGCACCATGATTTAAAATCAAATAGTCATAGGGAATTTTATATTTATCTATTTTCTCTTTTAAATCTACATAACTCCTACCTGTTGCAATTACAAACAAGTTATTAAGTTTCCTAAAATTATTTATATTACCTATAGTCTTTTTAATATCTAAGTCACTAATATAAAATGTTCCATCATAGTCACTTACTAATAGTTTTTTCAAATCCATGTCTAAAAACTCCTTTTATTATAAATTATCTTTAATTTCAGGAAATAAGTCATATAAATTATAATCTAATAAGCTATCAAAATATTTTTTTAATTTGCACGTTTCTACAATATGATAATGAGTTGTATCATATACACCATGCCTCAATAATAAATCTATCATTCTTTTATCAACGGTTAGAACTTTATCAGTACACATTAAATCGCATAAGTTAATTATCTTTTCATATATTGTATATTCTTTTTTTATATAGTTTTTTACGAATTCATAATTTGCACTAGTTTTATCAATTGTTTCTCTAGATTTTGAAGTACACTCTACATCATTATTTAGAAAGGAATGTTTAATACAAATACCTGCATATTCTTCATCATATCCTAATGATTTTATATAGTTATAGCCACAGACTTCATGATGAAAAACTTCATTTTCATTATATTTGACTTTTTTTCCTATATCATGAATATAGCCTAATGTTTTGGCATAATCTTCATCTAAATTAAGAGCTTTAGCAATCACACTAGCAGTATTACCTACACATATAGAGTGATTTATAAAATGATCATTATCTACTTCTTTACGAGTGTTTTCTAGAATTTCTAAAGCTTTTTTACTTGTCAATTTCATTTTTAGTATCAACCTTTCTATTTTTCAATTTTCCTATTCCAATATGTATTTTTTCTCCATTTAATAGTAGTTTTTTAATTTCTTTTTGCAAGCTTGTATTTTCTTTTAAATTACAATAGTTATCGATTTGTTGTATATCAAAAACAAAGTTTAGAATATCTTTAATAGCATTTTCACCTTTATTTATATCAAATAGCTTTTGAAATTTTAGAATGTTTGAATTACTATCTAATATTTTTGTTAACTCTTTACTTAATAACCATGATTCACAATAATATTTGCAGTTTTCTTTTTTAAAATATTTCTTTATTTCTTTTTTAGAATTTTTTATAGAATTAATTACTTTATCATAATATAACTTATCTCCTTTTGGGATATGTATTTTAATATAAACCTCTTCTTTATTATTGTAATATTCATATTGTAAGCGTCCTACTTCTATTAACTTTATATTAATAAAATAAATTCCCCATAATACTTGTGATAATCTAATACCATCTAGTTGCCTATCATAAATATCATTTAATAAGCATTCTTTAACTCTTTTCTTATGGATAACACTTTGATAGTTGTCAAATCTATATTTTTGCATATTTTCTTGATGTTTTTTAAAACCAGATAAAAGTAATATATTATGAATAAACTTATTATATGTTTTACCCAAAAATTCACTTAAATTATCTTTTTTCCATAATTGTTCCAGTTGATTATTTTCACAATTGTACAATAATTCAATTATATAATTTATCTTATTTTTTAAAATATTATTATTACTAATATCAACTAAACACTTATAACATTTATCTTTATAATCATCTAAATTTATATTATAAAAATCTAAAGCTTCTTTTATTTCCTTTCTTGTTATTAATAATGTTTTCATCTGTACTCATTCCTTTATTAATTTATTAAATAAATCTTTATAAATACTTTTATCATCTAAATGATTAACTATAGTTATCAAATGCCTATCAGTTGTCTTTATATAAGAAGTATCATTGCTTATTAAAGGGCAACTTACTTTACTTTCTTTAAACCATTCTTTATTAATAAGATATGCTACTGCACTTATATCCCAAATAACTCTTCTTGTTTTAGTACCATGATAACCATCTTTATGAAATCTTTTAATTAAATAATTACATAATTCGTTTTTATCTTTTAAATAATGTTCTAACTCATAAATGGATGTAACAAGATTAGATGCAACATTTTCACAAGGAATAATAGTTAATTTAACTTTAGAATCAAATACTATTCTAATAGCTTCAACATCTTGTTTGAAATTAAACTCTAAATTATTATCTTGTAAAAAACTATTTCCCCCTAGCCAAATTACTTCTATTCTATTAATTATTTTAGGATTATATTTAATAGCAAGAGCAACATTAGTTAATGCCCCTATAGCTAATATGTAAGTCTTTTTATTTTTTAAAGCAATCTCTATTATTTTCTTAACGGCAGAGTTTTCTTCTTGATAACCTTTACTAATATAATTAGTTGAACCATTAAATACTCTATTGTTTGTAATGAAATTTAACATATTAGAAATATTATTTACTTCACTATAGCTTAACTTTTGACTATCTTTAACATTTACTTTATTTTTAAGAGAAAATGGTGCAATAGTAATAGCATTTATTTTAAATCTATCTTGAGACTTTAATAAATATGCTAAAGCAAACTGATCATCACATTCATTATAAGTATCAGTATCCAATATAACATTAAGTCTTGTATCTTTATAAGTAATAATAAAATTATAAATTTCTTCCCAATTGTGAACTCTTGTAATAGGTACACTTCTATTGCAAGGCTTATCCATTAAAAGAGTTGTTATACCATTATCAAGACAAGATTTACATATTTTACTAGAGTCATCTATCATAATATCTATACTATTTTTGGTACAAACTTTAGCCTTAGAACTTTTATCTCTACCATCAGTAAATATAAGTTCATCATAATAAATATTATAATCATTTAACCATTCTTTAGTCATTTCTACTGGATTAGAATATTCTTCATTATCTCTACCAGTAATAATGCAAATAAAATGTCCATCACTCTTTAATTTATCTATATACTCTTTAGATCCATCTATAGGAGTTAAACTTTTAGCAATTCTTTCTACATTAGGATAATAAAAATTATTAATTTCTTCTTTAGTCCAGTCAAACATTCCCTCTGTAATATAAAGATTTTCATCAACAATACCTGTATTCCTTAAATCTTTATCATGTATTAAAAACTCTTTCTCCAAAACTTCATCAAAATTAGATATTACATTATCTATATCAATTCCAATTCTCATAATATCACTACTTCCCTACTTTACATTTCAATTAAAGCAATATATTTATTTTCAATAACTATATTATATCTTTAATGTATTGCTGTTTCAAGTAATATTATGTTAGAATAATTATCAAGAAATTTAAGGAGGTCAATTATGATAAGTATTGCAACTGCTAATATTGATAAAGTTAATACTAAAGAAGAACTGTTACAATTATTAAAAGATTATAAAATTATTCTTAATAATCAAGTTATTGATTATTTAGAGTCTTTAATTAATCTAGATTTTTCTGTTATAAGAGAAAATATTGATAATAAAAGTAAAAAAGCTCTTTCAGAACTTGAAATATACAAAAGGATAGCAATTTATAATATTTATAATAGAACGATTAATCTATTTACTCAAAGTAATATGCCATTAATAATTACTGGTAATAATGAGGGATTTGAAAGTTTAAGTATCTCTGTACCAATAGAAGATAGAAATATTAAAATATTCGATTTTAAATATAGTGAACAAAAAAGTCTAAACTATAAAATACCTGATGAATATAAAACAATGAAAATTGGAAGTATTAACTTATATCAAAAAATAGAAAATAAAGAATTAAGAATACAAGAATTAAAAAGAATAATAGAGAAAATAGAAATGTTATATGGAGCTCAAAACCCTTACCAATATTCCCCTAAAAAAGTTGGAGAATCTTATGTTAAGTGGAAAATAGAACGTCAAAAAGAAATAGAAAAATATCAAAAGATGCTTGATAAAATAGACAGTCACAATGAATTAACTGAAATTGATATTAAAGAAATCGAAATAATGAATAAAGCACATGATTTATTATTAGAAGATTTTGGATTAACAGATAATAGTTTTGAAGATGATATTTCTATATCTTCTAAGCAATCAAAAAACAATCTTAAAAAAATTCTTGTAAAAAGGCAACCAAATATCACTATCACAAATAATATTGAATATATTTAAAAGAACGAATAAATAAAAATATTAATTCGTTCTTTTTTATAAATGTAATTTACTTCAATACTTTCTGTTTAACTATAATATCAGGATTTAAATAATTAAGCACATCTTTATTATAAACATCAATTTTAGACCAATTACTATGAGTCATATTAACATAATTTAATTGATTTTCCTCTAATTTAAGCCTCAATTCACTTTTACAAAAAGTTATACCAGACACTGATGTACCATAGCTTGTAATTGTAATATTACTACCATAAACTCTATCACGTAAAGTTCTAATACCATAGGTGTATATCATAGTTGGAGGATTAAATAGTTCATCAAAAACACGATAATAATATGGAAAATCTTTCTTTTTCTCATTGAAATAAGAATAACAAGTACTTAAAGCTAAATTTCCCTCTTTAACATATTCAAGTAATTCTTTAGTTTTTCTTAATATTGTCCTCTTTTTCAAAGCATCTGGATATATCTCTAACATTAAATTTAGTTGTTCTAAAAGTCTATTTAATTCTTCTCTATATCCATCTTCTTTATCTTTATCTATACAAGATGAAGATTTCCTAGGATCTTGAATAATTTTAGGTATATTTTCATACATATCTATAATTCTATTTTCTTTTTCTGCTAAATTAGTTATCCTATCAACCATATAATTCTTCCTTTCTTTGTATGCCATATTATAATTAAAAACAGGCAAAAAGTCAAATATTTAATTTAATATTATTTTCTTTCTAGCATTAGATTTATTGTTATCAAGTACCAAAGGCTTATTTCTAGTATCTTCCATAAAATCATCAAAAGTATGATTTAAAAAATAAGTAATTGGTAAATTAGTATGAGCAAAAGTACTTGTCTCCTTATGCTTTTCATCTCTTAATTCTTCTACCTTTGATAAATATTTATCACGTAACCCTCTATTATTTATTTCTTTTAATACATTATTCATAATATTACATTTAAAATCAATCAATGAATGTAAAAACTCTCCAATAGTTAAACTTGATTCATTTAATATTTTTATTAAATCATTATATGTATCAGGATAAAGAGTTTCCCACTCATTTGGAAATTGGAAATCATTACAATATAGGAAATATAATAAAGACTGTAATTCTGTATAAATATAAGTTAATTTATCAATGCCTTTTATATTATTCTCATAATTAGGATTTTCACACATAACAGAAACATCATTATATTTTTCTTTAATACCTTCCACAAGCATAGGATATATCAAATTATCCATTGGAATAGAAACGAAAACATCTGCATTTAATTTCTTTTTAAACATCATATCATGACCTTTTGAAAATAAGAACACTTCTTGTAATGATATAAAAATACTTTCTATTTTTGACTCGCTAACACTTTGTTTTTTTAGTTCATTAATCATATAAGTAAAATTGTCATCATAACTTAAACCATTAGTAAGGAATCCAAGTTTGTCGCTACTAAAATATTGTCTTTCAAGCTCAATATTTTTATCTCTGATAAATAATACCCTCTCATCATATATTCTTTTTATTGTTTCTTCTATAGATATATTTTCCATAAACATTCCTCTTCTCTTATTAGTTATAATAAGAGAAGGCATATAAAAAGTCGAGCCTCAATAACTTTATTAAAAACTAACCATAATAATATTTTAAGTAAAGTTGAGTATAAAAAAACTTATCTAAATTTTTGATAAGCTTTTATTTATTAAACACTAGGGATATTGGTAATTATCTTTTTGCTCCTTTTCCCTCGTTTTCATAATCATCATCAAAACTATCTTCATCATAATCATTATCATATGATCCCATAGACATTTCATCCATAATTCCACCACCTAATAATTCAATGACACTTCTAGCCTCTGCTTCTCCTTTTTTATCAATTAATTGTTTTAATAAAGCAGGACCTCCTAAAGCATTAATTACAGTTTTAGGATATGCTTGTACCCAGTCAGGTAATGAAGAAATATCTTGTTTTTCTGAAGAGTCAAATGAAAGTTCATCTTTTTTCTGCTCTTTTAAAAATAAACTTGCAGATTCAACTGTAGAAAACTTTTCTCTTAAATCATCAAGTTTATCGCAATTTTCTTGTGATAATCTTTCTTCATCTCTCCATGCATATGAATTTATTCTATCTTTATCCAAAACTTCATACATAAAATTTTGAACTACAGGCATTAATTCTTCATCATCTGCAAAAGTATTAGCAACTAATTGAACATAGCCATCTAGTGATGTAACATCTTTAGTTTCAGGTTCTCCACCATATCTACTACTCATCTCTTGAAACAACATTTCAGGAATACCAATATCATCACTTTTATATCTTTCGCTTTCTTCATTGGTGTTTGTTAAAAAAATATTACCATGTTGTTTAGATATATCTACTTCTTCATATTCTCCTTCACCATCAATTTCCATAGTTATAGAATCCCCATCTGACATATAAGATAATAGTTTACTCATATCTTCATCAGCAGAATACCAACTTAAATTTCTAGTGCATGATAACTCTGCTGAGTTATCACTCATTTCACAATTATCAAAATCAAACCTTATTATGGAATTAGGAATAATCATTTTTGCTAATTTATGAAATTGTTTTGGATGTCCTCCTTTGTATTTTATTTGGAAATCTCCTCCCCAACTCATATTAATAACCTCCTCTATATATTTTCTATATATAGAATACCATAGTAATTAAAAGGTTTTTGCTTTTTTTAGATAATTTTACATAAAACTTTACATATATAAATCATTTTAAATCTCTCAAATATATAGAAAACAACTTATTTTTATTATATAATTACAATATCAAAATTCATGGAGGGAGATAATTATGAAAAATATTGCAATATTTGGAAGTTCTAGGTCAGGCAAATCTACTCTATCAAAAATGATATGTAAAAAATATCCCCAATATCATATTATTATTGGAGATGATATTAGACATGCTTTTCAAGTAGTTCTACCTAATAATCATATTAGTAATAAAGGTGGAAGTGGCATGAAAGATGACTTTCCTAATTTTCTTGCCTGTCTTTTTTATAAAAGTATAAAGAGAAATAAAGGTGTTTTTAACTATATTATAGATACTTGTAATATAACTCCACAGAAAGCTAAAGAACTTTTTGATAGAGATGATACTATATTACTATTTTTAGGAACTCCTAAACAAACCATAAAACAACATTTTGACGAAGTAAGAAAATATGAAACAGATAGTGACTGGACTAGTAGAAGAACAGATGAAGAAATAATAGAGCATTCTAAACATTCAATAGAAAAAAGTATAGAACAAGAAAAAGAATGTAAAAAATTAGGTATTTGGTATGTTGATACGTCATTTAATAGAAATGAAGTATTAAATGAAACTCTTAAAAAACTAGATAAAATTATTTTAGAAGATAATTAATTATTTTCCTTTATTAACTTTTTTATTCTTTCTACATTTTTAGGATTATCTTCTAAATTATTCATTAATACTAAAAACTCTTCTTTAGAAAGTATAGATTTAGATAAATCAATTAAATCATCTGATGAATTTACATCTGAAAAAGGACATATAATAGAATTAAATATTGCTACTACCAGATTTCGATTCTCTTCTGTAACTATTAATCTTATAACTTCTTTATAGTTTTCTTTTGCTAAAACATCTTTATTTGTTGCTACATAATACCCATATTTAGTTTGATATAATTCATTTGCATTCGTTATTAAACTTATGATGTCTATATAATCTTTTTTTTCTAGCACATCCTCATTTATTGCTACTGAAGAACCATTTGATGCTTGATATAATTTTTTCGCATTTATTATTAAACTTATAATTTCTCTATAATCTTCTTTTGCTAAAACATTTTTGTTTATTGCTACTTCGTATCCATATAGTGCATGATAATCCTCTTTTGTACTTGTTATTAAACTTATGATGTCTATATAATCTTCTTTTGCTAAGACATTTTTATTTATCGCTACTTCGTACCCGTATAAGGCATGATATGATTCATTTGCATTCGTTATTAGGCTTATAATTTCTCTATAATCTTCTTTTACTAGTACATCTTCATTTGTTGCTACCAAAGAGCCATATTCAGCTTGATATGGTCCTTTTGAAGTTATTATTAAACTTATGATGTCTTTATAACCCTCTTTTGCTAAAACTTTTTTATTTGTTGCCACTAAAGAACCATACAATGCCTGATACTCTTCTTTTGCAGTTGTTATCAAACTTATAATTTCTCTATAATCTTCTTTTGCTAAAATATCTTTATTTGTTGCAACACAATATCCATATTTAGCTTGATAAGAACCTACTGCATTTGTTATTAAGTTTATAATTTCTTCACAATCTTCTTTTGCTAAAATATCTTTATTTGTTGCCGCTAAAGAACCATACAATGCCTGATACTCTTCTTTTGCAGTTGTTATCAAACTTAT
>CAMMMH010000010.1 GCA_946497955.1 uncultured Mycoplasmatota bacterium
ATATTTTTATAATTTTGTTAACCCCTTTTTAAAGGTTTCCGAACAACTCTAATATATTTATCTACTTTGGAAGTCTGATAGTTACTTAATCTTCTTCTTATACGAGGTAGTGCTTCTAAATTTTCATTAATATATTTATTTAATCTTTCTTTCATAAATTGTCTCCTTCAATGCGACCAAATTAATTATTAAATATAATACAATTATACCAGAAAGAAGGAGATGTGTATGCAAGAAAAATTAGATAAGTTAAAAGAAAATAGTATTTTAGGAGTAGAGGCTAAAGCTAATTTGAGTATATGTCCTGGTACAAGTGGAACAATCATAACAAAAGATAAGAAAGTATATGGTTACTCTTTATATAGTTTTATGACTCCATTTTTGGAGAAAAATAATATTCCATTAGAAAATATATATTTAATAAAAGAATTAACAAGTGATGAGTATGATAAGATTCTAAAATTTGTCCAAGAAGAAATAATTAATAAAGAGTATGAATGTATTCCTACACGAGATGGTTATTCAGCTGTTTTTGGAAAACTTAAATCTAGAATATTTTATTATCCAAATTGTTATGCTATTAATACTAAAGAATCTTTATATAATAAGACAAGAAAACTAATAGAAGAGGTTAAATAGCAACCTCTTCTTTTTCATATTCCTTACATTTTTCTTCTAAGAGCCTAAAATTACAACATCTATCTTTAGTTCTTTTAGAAAGTTTATTAGTATCATATTTTAACATAAAGAAATTAACTTTATCTAATAATTCTCTTTTATGATTATTTAAATAAGTAGTTTGTTCTATAATTAATTTTCTATATTGTTTATCTTTTACTAAAGGAAGTACTTCAGTTAAACAAGATATTGGGGTAGGTATCATGTTATTAATATTAACTATGCCAAGTTCACCATCTTTGATTTTAAACATATCAAGAGCTCTATTATTCATAGTTAAATGTTTTGGTTTAGGACTTGAAAGTGGAGCGAAATAAGTTTGATTATTAAAAGTATAGACAACCCCTACATAAGGTCTAGTTTTGGTTTTATTATAAGCAACTCTATTATCAAATTTTCTTAAATAGTTAATGTAATTAGTATTAATATAGTATATTTTTAATGTTTTCATTTGAACCTCCTGATTATAATAATAAAGGGCGACTTAATTAAAAATCGCCCACTTTTTTCAGTCCCTACTACGGCAAGGGTATTCCACTTTTTTCAGTCCTTACTACGGCAAAGGTATTCCACTTTTTTCAGTCCCTACTACGGCAAGGGTATTCCACTTTTTTCAGTCCTTACTACGGCAAAGGTATTCCACTTTTTTCAGTCCCTACTACGGCAAGGGTATTCCACTTTTTTCAGTCCTTACTACGGCAAAGGTATTCCACTTTTTGTTACAACAATATAATATCAAATGAATTATATTTTGTAAAGCATTTTTTATACAGAAACTTCTTCTTTTTCATATTGCCTACATTTTTCTTCTAATAGATTAAAGTCACAACATCTGTTTCTTAATCTACTAGATAAGTGTCCTTTGTCATACCTTAATTTAAATTGTTTAACTTTATCTAATAATTCTCTTTTATGATCGTTTAAATAAGTAGTTTGTTCAATAATTAGTTTTCTATAATGTTTATCTTTTGCTAAAGGAAGTACTTCAGTTAAACAATTAATAGGAGTAGGAATCATGTTATTAATATTAACTATACCAAGTTCTCCATCTTTGATTTTAAATATGTCAACTGCTTTTTCATTCATTGTTAAATGTTTTGGTTTAGGACTTGAAAGTGGGGCAAAGTAAGTTTGATTATTAAAAGTATAGACAACTCCTACATAAGGTCTAGCTTTATTTTTATTGTAGGCAACTCTATTATCGAACTTCCTTAAATAATCAATATAATTAGTATCAATATAGTATATTTTTAATGTTTTCATTTGAACCTCCTGATTATAATAATAAAAAGGGCGACTTAATTAAAAATCGCCCACTTTTTTCAGTCCCTACTTTGGCAAGGGTATGCCGACTTTTTTCAGTCCCTACTCTGGCAAGGGTATTCCGACTTTTTTCAGTCCCTACTTTGGCAAGGGTATTCCCACTTTTTTGTTACAAGATTATAGTATCAAATAAATTGAACTTTGTAAAGACTTTTGTTATAATTTATTTAGAAAGTGAGTGGTCAATATGGCAAAACATTATGATTTAGTTGGATCAGTTTATGATAAATATGCTAAAGGTAATAAATATAAAGAAGAAGAGATAATTAAAATACCTGGAGTTGCCTTGAAATCTTTAGAAGATATAGATAAATTTACAGCAGGACTTATTGGCCCTGAGGAATTAAAGAGCAAAATAGATAAAAAATATCAAAATAAATCTACTTTTGCTATAAGAGTTACCACAGATAATGAAAAATTTTATTATAAGAGCATTATTTATAATAATCCTAATCTAGTTAAAATAGCTAGTTCCTTAAAACAAAACACAGTATATAGAGCAAGTGGCCCTAGAACTATTAAAATGTATCTTGGTACTGATGATTTATTTATGGATGCCTGGGGGGAGGTTCTAAATAAAATAATAAATAGTAAAGTAAATGATGAAGATAGGGAATGGTTATATAGCGTTTTTGGAGAAAAAAGTAGGTATACTACTTCTATTAATAGATATATAAAAGGTGATCCTTATGATAGTGAAACTGATAAAACATTGTTAGATTTAGAACAAGATTTTAGAGAGTATGAAGTATTTCGTAAATATCTTACTAATAAAGACAAAGCTAAAAATAAAACAACAATATCTAATGTAAAAGTTACATCATCTAATATTCCTCTTAAAACTAGTTTAGATGTAATAGAAGAAAAACTAGGCAGTGATATTAGTTATGTGTCTTTAGATGATGAAGATGATGACTATGAACCAGATGATTTTGCCTTTCTTTCTCCTGAAGAAAGAGAAAAAGCTTATGGTGAAGGTAATGAAGATATAGAAGAACATAGGAGAAGACGTTAATGTTAGATGAATATTTAGAATATCTAGAATATGAAAGACATTATTCTAAATATACTATAGATAACTATGAAAGAGATATAGAAGAGTTTTTAGATTATTTAGATAAAGAGGGACTTAATTATTTAAAACTAGAATATAGTGATATAAGACTTTATTTAATGTATCTAAAAGATGAAAAACATGAGAAGTCTACTTCTATTAGTAGAAAACTTAGTGCTCTTAGAAGTTATTATAAATATCTTTGTAGTAATAATAAAGTAAAGACTAATTTATTTAACTTAATATCATCTCCTAAGAAAGAACAGAAATTACCTAGATATTTTGAATATAACGAGTTAGAAGAATTGTTTAGTGTGCCAGACTTAAAGACTCCTTTAGGACAAAGAGATAGATTAGTACTAGAGATTATGTATGCGACAGGGATAAGGGTAGGAGAGCTAGTTAAGATTAGATTAAAAGACATTAATAGAAGTGAAAGAACTATTCTTATTCATGGTAAAGGTAGTAAGGAGAGAATTGTTAATTATGGGGAGTATGCTAGTGATATATTAGATTTATATTTAAATAATGGTTATAAAGAATTGAATAAATTTAATAGTGATTACCTAGTTCTTAATAATCAAGGAAGAGTGATAACAGAACGGGGGATTAGATACATACTCACTAATTTAATTAAGAAAACATCTTTACATAAAAATATATCTCCTCATATGTTAAGACATTCTTTTGCAACCCATCTTTTAAATGAAGGGTGTGATATTTTATCAGTAAAAGAATTATTAGGACATGAGAGTATTTCCTCTACTCAAATATATACTCATATTACTAATGATAGATTAAAAGAAGTTTATTTACATAGTTTTCCAAGAAGTAATGTCAAAAAGTAATAGCAGTTATAGATTTTACAAGTAACTGCTATTTTATAATTGAAAAATAGGGCTCTATGTGTTAAATTAAATATAGATAGATAAGGTATAAGAAATGCAAATATAGCCACTATAAGAAGTAAGGGAGAAATATTTATGGAAAAAGATAATAAGAAGATAATAACAATAGTAATGAGCATAATAATTATATTAGTATTAGTATTAGCGATAAGTTATGC
Organism: uncultured Mycoplasmatota bacterium; assembly: GCA_946497955.1. Lineage (GTDB taxonomy): Bacteria > Bacillota_I > Bacilli_A > RF39 > UBA660 > Onthousia. The sequence goes on from CAMMMH010000010.1 coordinate 4,122, forward strand.
TTACTTTTCTACAGAGCTTAATGGAACAGACCAAATGGTAAAAGTAGGAACATTAGATTTAGTACTAGATGAGACAAGTGAAGGGATAACTTTAGATAATGCAGTAGGTATAAGTGATAGTGAAGGTTTATCTTTAGATGGTTCTACTTTTGAACTTAGAAATAATGGTAATAAGGCCATAGATTATACAATATATTTAGATGATAATACTATAGGAGATAATGATACAAGAATAGATGATAAGTACTTAAAGTATAATCTAAATAAGAATGGTGCAAATAGTGGAGCGACTTTACTAACTAGAATAGGTGCTAATCCTAATAGAATATTAGATAGTGGAACCATAGAAGGAGATACTACTAATAAATATAGTTTAAAACTTTGGATAACAGATGAAGTAGATGGAAATTATTCAGGTCAAGTATTTAGTGGTAAGTTAAGAGTAGAAGTTAGTCAAGAAAGAGAGAAAGAAGTTGCAACTGTATTACTTAATAATATACCAGATGATAATCTTTATGATGATGGAACAGATACCTTTATAACAGGAACTGACCCTAATAACTATATTTGGTATTCAGGAAAGTTATGGAGAGCTGTATCTGTTAATAATGAAGAAAAAACTGTTAAATTAGTGACTCAGTGGAATATAAGTACTATTTCTTATGATAATGATAGCAGTGACTTTGAAAAAAGTTACATGCAAGAATGGTTAAATGATACAACAGTAGATGGCTTTTTAGGTAATTTAAGAGATTATGAAAACTTTATTGTAACCAATGCTGAGTGGAATGCAAGTATGATGACTGATAATAGTAAGCCACCAAGTGAAATCGAAGGAGGAACAATAATAACAGATGCTGTTGGACTTTTAAATAGATATGAATATGCAAATAGTTATCGCGGAACGACTGATAAGAATGGTTATTTGAATAATGCACTATATTCATGGCTATTAACACCATATGATTACTCTAGTATTAATTCTATTTCAGCTTCTGGTTCTATAGTTCACCCACAAAAATTAGGTATTAATGGTATACGCCCATCTATAAATTTAATATCTAATGTAAAAATAGTAAGTGGCAAGGGTACAGCAGATAATCCTTATCGTTTAAAAGGAGATAAGGATACTAGCTTAAAAGGAACGCATCTAAATACAAGATATAGTGGGGAATACATAACTTTTGGAACAGGAGATAATAATTTATATAGAATAGTAAGTCACGAGACTGAAGGATTAACAAAAATAACAAGTGCAGAGCCTTTAAAAAATGAAGGATCTTTTATTACAACGGCTTTTGGTAATATATTATTTTCAAGTACAAATACAATTGGATTATTTTTAAACGGAGAATATCTAATAAATTATTTAGGGGAAGAATATAGTAATATGATAGAAGATAATACAACATGGTATTTAGGATTTGGAGGTCAAGGTACAAATTATAAACTAGCCAAATATACAGATAAAAGTATGTCAGGTTATGCTACAACAACAACTGCTAAAGTAGGTTTGCTTAGAATGGGAGAATTAATGTCAGGACAATTTGGTAGATATGAAAAAAATAGTAATTACTGGTTATTAACAACGTATAATACGTCTTACGTTCTTTCTGTATTATATGCAGGAGATATGAATACCTTTATGATGTATAGTTCTGCAATTAAACCATCTCTAAATCTTAAATCTAATGTTGTAATAACTTCTGGAGATGGGACTTTACAAAATCCATTTGAAATTGAATTAGAATAAAATATTATTCTAGTTCTTTTTTGTATTTATTTTCTTTATTTGCAAATACTATTAATATAATTTACACCACTTCTTAAATATGATAGAATATGAAACAAGGAGGGATTATATGTTTCGTAAAAATAATAAAAGTGATGAATTAGATTATAAAGCTATTAATAGATTCTTTTATACTTCTAATAACTTATTAAAATTTGTTCTTGCTTTAGTTATTATACTTGCTATATTACTTGCAACTTACTTAATTAAAGAATGGAATATCTTAGGTATTATTGGAACTATTTTATCAATAATATCTCCTGTATTTATAGGATTTGTTATTGCTTGGTTACTTGACCCTCTTGCAACTAAGTTCTCTCATAAAATGCCACGTGTTTTAGCATGTATCCTAACTTATTTAATCATCTTTGGTGGTATTATTTTAATTCTTGTTTTGACTATCCCTACATTTTCAAGTGGGGTTACTGATATAGTTTCAGTTGTTCCTGATATCGTTGATAATGCTCAAGATTTTGCAAGCGATATGTTAGAGAAATTTGGTGATAGTAAACAAGTTGATAGTTATAAAGAAACTATGCTTAATAAGATAGAAAATGTTGGTAGTGACATTGCAAGTAGTTTACCTAATACTATTTGGAACTTTGGTAGAGGTTTTATTAGTGGAGCGACTAATATAATTTTAGGTATTATGATTGGCTTTTATCTATTATTTGATTTTCGTAAGTTTCAAGGCCATTTACTAAGTATTATGCCTAAAAGATGGCATAAGAATGCTAAAGACTTGATGAGACGTATAAATGGTAAACTTAGAAGTTATGTTATGGGTGTTTTAGCAGTTATGGTTTTAGTTTTTATTACCCAGTCTATTGGCTTTAGTTTGGCAGGACTTTCCGCTCCATTCCTATTCGCTTTATTTTGTGCCATAACTGATGTCATTCCATATATCGGTCCTTGGATAGGTGGTGCTCCTGCTGTTATTGTTGGTTTTACCATTGATCCAATGGTAGGAGTATTTTGTTTAGTTTCAGTAGTAGTTTGCCAGTTACTTGAAAATAACTTCTATCAACCTCTAATCATGGGTAAGACTATGAAATTACATCCTGTTACAATTATGCTTGGACTCTTGCTTTTTAATTATTTCTTTGGTATGATAGGAATGATAGTTGCAACACCTGTAATCGCTACTATTAAGATAATTTTTGAATTTATTATGGAACATTCTGAATTGGGAGCGATGTTTAACAATTATCAAGAGAATAATAAGAAAACAGTGAAGGAATTGAGTACAAAAGAGCATCTTATAGAAGAGAGTTAATGGTAGGTGAGAATTAACTAAGATCCTTTTGGAAAGCTAGTTCTAGAGTTTTGTAGGGATGACCTTTATCAAAATTAAGACCAAAGTAGGATGGTAACGTGTATTATACACTCCTACAGTGGTCTTTTTTATGTAATAATAGGAGTTGGTTTAGATGAAGATATTTTTGTTAGCAGGTAAAGCTGGCTGTGGTAAAGATTTGCTTGGTAGTTATATGAAGACTAAATATGATTTTAAAGGTGATAGTGCTTGTATTCTTCATATAACGACACCTCTATATGAATATGCTAAAAACTATTTTAGTTGGGATGGTGATATGAGGGATAAACCAAGGGAGTTTTTACAAGAGATGGGAATTGAAGTAATTAGAAATACTTTACATAAAGATACATTTTTAGTAGATAGATTATGCGAGGATATAGATATATTAAAACATTACTTTGATGTCTTTATTATTACTGATGGTAGACTTGTTAGTGAATTTAATTTGTTAAGAGAAAGATTTCCTGATATTAAGATAATTCATGTAATTAGAGAAAATTATAATAATAATTTAACTGAAAAAGAGAGAAAACATATTACTGAGACAGATATGGATAATTATAAAGATTATGATTATGTAGTTAATAATACTACTAAAGAAGAGTTATATAAAGAGGCAGATAAAATTATGGATATAGAAAGTGGGGTCGAATATTTATGAAAAAACTAATCGCAGTCGTTGGTATGAGTGGAACAGGTAAGAGCGTTGCAACCACTTACTTAGAAGACCAAGGTTATAAGAAGATATACTTTGGAGGAGTAATTTATGATAAGATGAAAGAAGCAGGTATAGAGATTACTCCTGATAGTCAAAAAGAGTTTAGAGAAAATTTAAGAAAAGAGCATGGTATGGGAGTAGTTGCCAAGATACTCCTTCCTAAGATAAGTGATGCTTATAGTATAGGAGATACGGTTTTAGATGGACTTTATTCTTGGGATGAATATTTAATTCTTAAAGAAAGATTTAAAGATTTAAAGTTAATTTGTGTTTGCACAGATAAGAAAATTAGATATAATAGAGTTGAGTCAAGACCAGATAGACCTTTTAATCATGAAGATATTATTAAAAGAGATGTTGCCGAGATAGAAAACTCTGCTAAAGGTGGTCCTATTGCCTTTGCGGATTATTATATCTTAAATAATGGAGATCTTAATAGTTTTTATAAGAGATTAGAAGAAATACTTAAAGATATAGAACAAGAAGGAGAGAAGTAATATGAGATATATGACTAGTAATGAAATAAGAAAGATGTGGATTAAATATTTTGAAGAACACGGACATAAATATGTTAAGTCAGCCCCATTAATTCCTATTAATGATGATTCACTGCTTTGGATTAATGCCGGGGTTACACCTTTAAAAAAATACTTTGATGGTACTGTTACACCAGAGTCTAGAAGAATTGTTAATATTCAAAAATGTATTAGAACTAATGATATAGAAAATGTAGGAGTTACTAAAAGACATCATACATTCTTTGAGATGATGGGTAACTTTTCTATTGGTGATTATTTTAAAGATGAAGCGATAGAGTTTGCATATGAACTTTTAACTAGTAAAGATTGGTTTGATATACCTCTTGATAAACTTTATGTAACAGTCTATACAAACGATGCTGATGCCTATAATAAATGGGTTGAATTAGGTATGCCAAAAGACCATATTATTAAATTAGAAGGTAATTTCTGGGAAATAGGAGAAGGCCCATGTGGTCCTGATAGCGAGATATTCTATGATCAAGGTGAGAAGCTAGATCCTAATGGTGATGCTTGGGAAAAGTTTATTCATGATGAAGATCAAGACCGTTATGTTGAGATTTGGAATAACGTCTTTAGTCAATTTAACTCTAAACCAGGTGTTCCTCGTGAGAAGTATCAAGAACTTCCCCATAAAAATATTGATACAGGTGCAGGACTAGAAAGATGGGCCTGTATCTTCCAAGGTGTTGAATCTAACTTTGAGACTGATCTATTTAAACCAATTATAGAGAAAATAGAAGAGTTAAGTGGCGTTTTATATAATGGAGAAGTAGCCTTTAAAGTAATAGCAGACCATATGAAAGCGGTAACATTTGCGATAAGTGATGGGGCAAGCTTTGGAAATACTGGTAGAGACTATGTCTTAAGACGTTTAGTAAGACGTAGTGTTAGATTTGGTAGAACTTTAGGATTTAGTGAACCATTCCTTTATAAACTAGTTCCTACTATCGTTAATGTAATGGGAGAAGCATATCCTGAATTAAAACAAAATTCTGGTGAAGTTGCAGTATACATATTAGATGAAGAGAAATTATTCTTTAATACTCTAGAAGATGGAGAAAGACGTCTAAAAGAGATTATGAGTGATGATAATGATAAAGTAATTAGTGGTTATGATGCTTTTAGATTATATGATACTTATGGATTCCCATTAGAACTTACAGAAGAGATTGCAAATGAAAATGGGTATACTGTTAATGAACAAGAATTTAATGATTATATGGCTAAACAAAAGGAACTTGCTAAGAAAAATTCTCGTTCTAAGACATCTATGGCTAGTCAAAAGAAAGTCTTAATGGACTTTACTAAACCATCAACCTTTGTTTATGGGCTATATCGCCTAAAGAGTAGTGTTCTTGCTATTGTTAGTAAAGATAAGTTAGAGAAATCTCTTGATCACTCTGGATATATCATTTTAAAGAGAACCTGCTTCTACTCTGAGTCTGGTGGTCAAGTATCTGATACAGGTATGATTGTAGGTAAGAACTTTAAAGCAAGAGTAGTTGATGTTTTCAAAGGACCTAATGGACAACATATTCATAAGATAAAACTTTTAGATGGTATAATTCATGTTAATGATGAAGTTGAAGTAATAATAGATAAGCAAAGAAGAAAAGAGATTGAGGCAAATCACTCTAGTGTACATATCTTACAATATGCTCTACAACAAGTAGTTGATAAAAATATTAGACAAGCAGGTAGTTATGTAGATGAAGAGAAACTTAGATTTGACTTTACTTGTCCATCTAAAATTAGTGATGAAGAGATAGTTAAAACAGAAGATTTTGTCAATAATATAATCAAAAAACACGTCATAACATCTACTGAGACTATGCCACTTGATAAAGCGAAAGAATTAGGAGCGATGGCTTTATTCGGTGAGAAGTATGGTAGTACGGTTAGAGTTGTTAAAATAGATAAATCTATTGAACTTTGTGGTGGTACTCATGTTGCAAATACTAAAGATATAGGTAAGTTTGCCATCTTTAACTTTGAATCTAAAGGAAGTAATACCTATAGAATAGAGGCAGTTACTGGTAATAGATTAGAGAATACTTTATTTGAAGTAATTAAACCTTATAATGATGAGATGGTTAAACTATTAATAAAAGCGAAAGAAATCCTTGCTCTTGCTAAAAGACAAAATATTAATTTAGATTTTGATGTCGAAATAGATAATAGTGCTCCAACTTCTTATAAAGATATTATCTATAATCAAAATGAACTTTCTTATGTTCAAAGTGAAGTTAAAACCTTAGAGAAGACTTATAATAATGAAGTAGAGAAGTTAACTTTATCAAGCTTAGATGCTTATCTTTCTAGAGTAAAAGAAATTGGTGGTAAGAAATTATTATACTTAGAACTTGATAATATCGAGATGTTCTTAGTAAAAGCCATGGCTGATAATTTATGTAATAAATTTGATGAAGTAGTAGTTTTACTTGCTAATATTAAAGAAGATAATAGTGTTAACTTTATCTGTCGTAGTTCTATACCATCAGTTAATGCTGGATTTGTTGTAAAAAGTATTACAACTGCCTTTAATGGTAATGGAGGAGGTAGTCCTACATTTGCCCAAGGTGGTATTAAAGATAAGAGTCATTTAAAAGAGATAAAAAGTGCAGTAGAGGACTTAATTAATGAATAGTTATTTAATTAAAAGCAATGCTATTAGTCTTATAGATAAAAAAATAGATGAATTAATTAAAGAGTTAGGCTTTAATGATGCTAGCATTACTACTTATGACTTAGAAGAAGATAGTATTACTTCTTTAATAGAAGATGCTGATACTATCTCTTTTCTAACACCAAGTAAGGTAATAATAGGTAAAAATCTATCTAATAATAATCTAGATGATAAAAACATTAAAACCTTATCTAAATACTTAGATAATCCTAATAGTGATGTTTTATTAATCTTTGTAACTACTAATATAGATACAAGAAAGAAAAGTATTAAAGAAGTTATCAATAAACTTTCTTTAGTTAATATTAGTACAGATACAAAAAGCATAGTTAAAGACATATTAAAAGGCTATGATGTAGAATATAGAGTTATTAATCTATTAGATGAATATTATAAAGATGATTTAGAAAGACTTATTAGTGAGACTAAAAAACTAGCTTTAGCATTTATAAACACTAAGAAAATTACCTATAAAGAGGCCTTTGATTTACTAGTTAAACCTCTAAATAAACAGGATACCCTTGCTTTTGACCTAGTACGTGAGATAGCTTTAAAAGATAAGAAGAAAGCTTTAAATATTTATAATGAACTACTTAGTTATAATATCGAAAGTTATGCTTTATTTGGACTATTAGAAAGTCAGTATAGACTACTTTATCAAGTAAAAGTCTTAAATAAAAGAAATATCTCCTATAACGATATGGCAAGTATTTTAGAAGTACATCCTTTTAGAGTTAAGAAGACTTTAGAACTAGTTAGATATTATACCTTAAAAGAAATAAGAAAACTCCTTAAAAATCTTGCTGATATCGATTATAAAATTAAAAGTGGTATCTATGAAAATAATATAATTATAGATTTGTTAATATTAAATATTAAATAAAAGAAGGAGTTTTTGATATACTATGACAAATGAATATGACTTTGAATTATCTAAACAACTTAAATTTGCTATAATAAAAAATAATTTAATAAGTTATGCAAAGATGTGTGGCTCCCAAATTAATTTTTTTGAATTAAATGAACTTTATAGTATGTACTTGCGTAGAAAATATGAAAGAATACAAGAAAAAATCAAAGACTTAGAAAAAAAATACAATGTTACTATTGATCTTTCTCTTAATTATTATGAGAATGTCTTTCTTAACTTTTCTTTAGATAACTTTGATAACCGAGAAATTTCTAGCCCATCCAGATTTATAGAGATTGTAATAAACTATAAAAATCAAAAATACCTTTTTCAAACCAATGAAAAAGATATAGATGATTATTATAATAATTCTGAAAGTAAGATTTCTAGTCCTTTATATTGTGTGGGTAAACAAATTATAAATGTTCCAAACTTTTATAATTTAGAGCATGATATAATAGAACTATGTGTACAATATAAAGCATGTTTGGACGATATTGAAACTTTTTCTTATACATCTTTAGATAGAAATATTATAAAAAAAGGAATAGAAAAAAATACATATAATATAAAAACACGTCAAATTAATTTTTCTTTTCAACCATTTATAATTGGTCAAAGAAAAAGACAAGATATGCATAGTTATTTGTTTAATCTTGATATACTATGTAAAGATTCTATAGAAGGTAACTATTTGTCAAACTGTCTGAAAAAAACATATTATTTTGATAATAAAAATTTTAGTATGCAGTATAATAGTGATGGGGAATTTTTAAAAGGAACTTGTAAAAATCGATATAAATATTTTCCTGGTGGAGATTACATTGAAATTTATGATCAAAATGATTTGTATTCTATTTTGTCTTTAATCAGAATTCCTATAACTGATTTGCCGGATTTTCTCTTAGAACAATTAACTCCTAGTTTGTTAAAGAAAGAAGAAAAAGTAAAAAAGAAGACTATAATATGTAGGAAATAAAAATATAAATTATTAAAACTGATAAAGAGAAAAGATGGATTGTATCAAACAATGGTCTAATAATTTAGAAGCTGAAAAAGTTACTAATAGTTAGAAAAGTTATATCATGTTAAATATGGTATGTGTAATGATACTTGTAATATAAATATCAAATAGATATGTTTGATATTTTTCTTTTCTCATGGTATAATATGCATTACATAAAGGGGGGACATTATGAAGAATTTAAAGAAATATTCAAATCTTTATAAAGTAGTTTTAAAAAAATTTGTGCTTGGATGTGTTACTTCTTCTTTGGCAATTACAGGTGTTAGTGCCTTTAATAGTATAAGAGTTGAAAGTGAATTATTAAATGAGAAGAAAGAAAAAATAAGAAAAGAAAAAGAAGATTTAAATAATGAATTTGAAAGTTTATTATCTACTAGAGATTTAGAAATAAGTGAAGAAGCAAGTGCTGCTATAAATGCAATCTCTTTAGCTCCACTTAATATGACATACTTAGAAGATTTAGATATAACAAAAGATACTAGTATTTTAGATAATAATTATCAAATGCCTGATGTTTTAGGAAGAGAAAAACAAGAATTTTATCAGTGGTTATGGGAAGATAAAAGTTATGAAGTAGATTTATTTAATAGTAGAGAGCTTGTAAAGCAAAGATAGAAGGTGGGAATTATGGAAATTAAAAATGAAGAAAAAATAAAAAATGACTTATTGAAGAAAATGAATAATGCTACATCTATAGAAGAATTATTAGATTTAAAATGGCAGTTTACTAAAATTTTTTATACAAGATACTATACTGTTAAGGCCTTAACTTTCTATAAGAATGTTGAAAGAATTGCCTATGTTAATGCTCTTAGAAATATAACTAATATTGTTAATGATTTGATTAATAATAAGAGTATAGAAGAAATAAAAGATAAATATAATACCACATTAAAATCTATTAAGAAAATGTTTAATCTCTATAGTAATAATGGTGCCTACCAAGATAGGACATTAGAAATGGTAAATAAAATGAATGCAACAAAAGAAGATGAAAAAGTAAATCACGATTTAGATTTCCTTTGTGCTAAAACAGCATTACAATTATTTATAGATAATGATGTTTATAATGCAGATGATGCTAAAGAAAAAGCTCATGTTAATTCTACTGATTATAGCTCCTATCTTAATCTTTTAAAAGATAAAAAACATCCACTCTATGATAAATATCATAATATTTCTATCAAACATAAGAGTATGTTGTATAAAGCTTTCTATAGAAAAAAGCAAGCTGAGACAAATGAAAGTATTGAAATAAGTAATTATACCAATAGAGAATTAATTAGCATTTTAAGTAATAGTCATTCCCAAGAATTTATAAATTTTACAGCTTATTACAATTTAAATAATATAGTATTTTCTTCTATTTTAAAGATGAATAAAAATCTAATTTATGAAATCGCTAATAATAGAGAAAATGTATGGTACATATATAATTATTATGTTGATTTATATAGACAAGTAGCAGAAGAAGTAATTAGAGATATTAAACTATTAAGTAAAGATAAATTTAAAGAACCACTTGATTTATATAAATATTATTCTAATAATTATAATCTTCTATATATCGCTAAAATTGCAAAAGAACTTCCTAATTTAAAAAATAGTACTTTAATATTAAGATATGTAGAGAAGTTTTATAGTTTATTTGAAGTTTTAAATGAAAAAGAACTTAACATTATTAAACTTAAAGGACAATTATTATGCCTTAGTAAGAATATTACTTTTACTAATAGTGATTTAAAAAATGCCGTTAATGATATTGAAGAAAAAGGAATGCCATTATTAAAAGGAATACTTTATGGTTCTATTAAAAGACAAAAAGAATTAAAAGATGCTAAAGTTAGGAAGAAAACACTATGTTAAATAATAATTTATTTGATATAATATATTAAAGAGAGTTGATAAATTATGGGTAATAATTATATTAAAACAAGACAAGGGACATTTCCTGTTACTGTTTTTGAAAAAGATATGTATGATGTTAATCTTCCTAAATATCTTGAGAATGATATTAAAGCTTTATTAAAAGGAATTAAAGAAAATAGTACACTACTTGATTGTTTAATGGACGAAGTATATGGTTCTATTAATGGAGCCTACTGGGATGGACAAATTAGTGAAGAACATGCTGATCATTTAAGAGAAAAGTATTTATTATTAAGTTGCAAGGAAAGTGATGATAAAGATGTTATATAATTTTAATAACTATGAAATAAATAAATTTAAATACTATGATGGTAGAAATGGGAATAAGATATGTCTTTTAGATGAGCATGGAACTAAATATATGCTAAAAACACCTCCTGTAAAAAATAACAATACAAAAGATAAGTATTATACTAATGGATGTATTTCAGAACATATAGGATGTTTAATATTTAAATGTTTGGGTTTTAATACCCAAGATACTAAGCTTGGTATTTATACAGTTGATGGTAAAGATAAATTATGTGTGTTATGTAAAGATTTTGAAACAGATAATAAGAAATTATTTAAATTTGCTGAGATAAAAAATGGTATTATTTCATCAAGTGAAAACGGCTTTGGTGTAGAACTATCTAGTGTTTTAGAGGCAATAGAAGAACAAGAGAATATTAATCCTTCCATCTTAAAGTCATTTTATTGGGATATGTTTATTACTGATGCTTTTTTAGGTAATTTTGACCGGCATAATGGTAATTGGGGATTATTATTAGATGATGTAAACAAAACTAGTGAAATAGCACCTATATATGATTGCGGTAGTTGTTTGTATCCTGCACTGACTGATGAAGAAATGAAGAAAATATTAAATGATCCTAAGGAGATAGAGGCAAGAATATATGTTTTTCCTAATTCTATTTTGAAAATTAATGACAAGAAAATTAATTATTTTAATTATATAAGTTCTCTTGAAAATAAAGACTGTAATGAAGGATTAAAAAGAATAGGACGAAGAATAGATTTAGACGAGATTAATAAAATTATTGATGAAGTGGAAGGAATATCTGATATAAGAAAAGAATTTTATAAGACTATGTTAAAATTAAGAAAAGAAAAGATTATAGATTATTCACTTAATCTATTATATGAAAAAGAAGGAGCTTAGTTTTCCTTCTTTTGTTTTTCTAAGTATAAATATATCGCCTTTAGTTTGTGTTCATATCCTAAATCTTTAGGATGATAATACTTCTTATTCTTTAACTTATCTGGTAAGTATTGTTGTTTAACAAAAGCGTTTTTATAGTCATGAGGATATTTATAAGTATCACTTGGATTCTTTAAGTGTTTAGGAATATCACCTACATTACCTTTTTCTATGTCACTTAAAGCTTCATCTAAAGCGATATGGGCAGTATTACTTTTAGGAGATAGAGCCATTTCTGTAACAATAGTACCTAAAGGAATTCTAGCTTCCGGCAAACCTACTAATTTTGCGGCATCAATGGCTGCCATTACTTTAGGACCAATAGAAGGATTAGCAAGACCTATATCTTCATAGGCGATAACAGACATACGTCTAAAGATACTATCTAGATCTCCTATTTCAATTAATCTTGCTAAGTAGTGTAGTGAAGCATCAACATCACTTCCTCTAATAGACTTTTGAAAAGCCGATAACATATCATAGTAACCATCACCATTTTTATCGGCATTAAATACGGGTTTACTATTAATCTTTTTAACAACATCTATATCTACTTTAAAATCATTAGTAGAGTAGTATGATATTTCTAACAGATTATAGGCATATCTTAAGTCATTACCTGAAGCCCTTACAATATAATTAATAGCATCATCATCTATCTTTATATTAGGTAAATAAGGACTACTAACCGCTTTCTTTAACCCTTCAACAATATCACTTGTCTCTAAATCCTTAAGTTCAAACAACTGACACCTTGATCTAATAGCAGGGTTAATAGAGTGATAGGGATTACTTGTAGTCATACCTATTAAAGTAATAAGACCACTTTCTAAACATGGTAGTAAGATATCTTGCTTATCTTTATTAAGACGATGTATTTCATCAATAACTAAAACGATGCCATCATACATTTTCGCTTCTTCTATAACAATATCTAAATCCTTCTTAGAATTAACTGTAGCATTTAAAAATCTATGTCTAACTCCTAAGTCATTAATAATAGCATTAGCGATAGAAGTTTTACCTATACCAGGTTTACCATATAAAATCATGGAAAATAACTTCTTGTTCTTAACTAAATTACTAAGAATCATATTGTCTCCAACTAAATGTTTTTGTCCTATTACTTCTTTTAGGGAAGTAGGGGCAAGTTTTAATGCTAGAGGTTTATCCATGTGTATCACTTTCTTTCTACTAGATTATTTTATCAAAAAACTCTGTTATTTTAAAGATATTGATGTTATACTTTTATTTAGGAGGGTTTCGTATGGAAAAGAAAATAGAAGATTATTATAAAGAATATAAAATAATAGATGCTCTTATAAAACAAGAACTAAATAATAAAGATGCCTTATATAACGAATTAATAAAAACTAAAGCAGGTAAATTATATTTAAATTTAACTGAGGAGCAAAGAAAAGACTTTAGAGATATTTATAGTGATAGCAGTATTACAAGATATTATTTTGCAGAGACTAATATTGAAAAATATAATCGCGATAAAACTATTTTGTTTTTGGATGTAGCAGGTAGTGATTGTTTTCCTTTAAATAAAGAAAGTTTTTTAAATCTCTATGTAAAAGATGGTGTTGATACTTATAATGCATTAACTGATGAATCTACTAAAGATTTAGATATTAGTGATGGTATTAAAAAATTTATACAAGAAATTATAGGCTATATATATGGCTTTTCTGATGAATTGTCTATTGATGATATACCATTAATTAAAGTGATTTATGATAAATTAAATAATAATAAAGATAAAGATTACTCTACAACAGATTCTGTTACATTTGTACAAGAAAATATCTTAGATAAAGTTAAGAGAATCCATACCATAGATAAAAAATATATTACTTATAAAGAAAATAGACGTAATGTTATTGCAGATTTAAAAGAGAAAATAGATGAAAATGAGACGGAAATAAGAAACAGTGACAGTGGCTTTAAGTATTTGTTATTATCTTTGGTAGAAACTGCTAAATATGAAGTTAGTCTATTAGAAGGAAAAAGAGTTACTGCTCTTTTAAAAGAAATAGAAGAAAGTAATATGAGTGAAAGCGATAAAGATTACTTTAAAGATGCTCTTGTTAAAGCATATTATAATTTAACAAATATTGAATTTAGAAAACAAAGTAAATATTTTGATAATGACAACGATATTTGTTATGCAACTTTTGAGACAGCTAATGCTGAGATAAATAAAAGATTAATTAAAATGAGACAAGGGTAGTAGGTGGAATTATGCAGTATAATAAAGAAGAATTTAAGTTTTACTATGATAATTATATAGATATAAAAAATAAAATAGATGAAACTAAGGGTAAAATAAATGAGCTTTTACAAGATGATAAATTAAATAAAACTATAGATTTTTATAATAGTTTAAATGACAATGATAAAAAGATTTTTGATTATATTAATTGTAATATGGGATATGTTAGATATAAATTAAATAAACTAGCACTTGAAAAATTACAAGAATCATTTGAAAAATTATGTAATGAATTTATAGAAAGCGAAGCTTTTCCTTTTTCTAAAGATGAATTTCATTTCTTTGTAAAGAAAGATACATATTTAGTTGATGCAATTAATGGTGAAGATAGCAGTAAGTTAAGTAAAGAAGAAAACATATTTTTAAATGATAGTATAAGTTGTGTATATAATAGTTTAGATTATAATCCTAGCGATTATAGTATAGATGATATACCTTTAATAAAAGTATTATATTTGAAAGATAAGCTTAAATATGATAGAAGATGTTTGCCTTTAAATATAGACGGCATGATATACGATATTGATCTTGCCAAAAGAATAGATAGTGGCGACTATACTTATGACGAAAGAAGATGCAGTTGTCTTCCAGGGTGGAAAAAATCTCATCTTAAGACAAAATTGTTAACTCAACAGCAAAGAATTTTAACAAGTGATTCTAGAAATAAAGATTTATTATTATTTTCTGTTGATGCAGCTCTTTATGAAATAGAATTACAAAGTGGGGTTAGTGTTAATGAAATATATGATAGATTAAATAATATGGAAGTTAAAAATGAACATCAAAGAAGAAAAGTAGAAAGAGAAAAAGATGCTTTAATTAATGCTTATTATAATTTAACAAATATTGAATTTAGAAAGAATAGTGGTTATTATATGGGAAATCATTATATTTTTGCTAGGTATGAAACTGCTAATCCTGAAATTAATAAAAGAATGTTAAAAATGATGAAAAGATAGGTAGTGATAACTTGAAACGAAGTGAAGTAGATAGAGATAAATTAAGTCCTATGATGAGACAATATTTAGATATTAAAGATAATTATGAAGATACTATAATCTTTTTTAGACTTGGAGACTTTTATGAGATGTTCTTTGAAGATGCTGTTACTGCTTCTCGTGAACTTGAATTAACATTAACAGGTAGAAATGCAGGGCTTGAAGAGCGAGTTCCTATGTGTGGTATACCTTTTAAAGCTTATGAGGGGTACTTAGATAAGCTAATAGATAAAGGTTATAAAGTTGCAATAGTTGAACAGTTGGAAGACCCTAAGACTACTAAAGATATGGTGAAAAGGGATGTTATTCAAGTAGTTACTAAAGGTACAAGATTAGATTCATCTATTAATGCTAAAGATAATAACTTTATCGCCTCTATCTATGACTTAGAGTATTGTTATGTTTTATCATACTCTGATGTATCGACTGGAGAAGTATATGTTTTATTAGAAGATGGTGATAAAGATGCTCTACTTAGAGAAGTATTAAGACATAATTTTAGCGAAATAATCGTCAATAATAAAATAGATAGAGAGTTTGTTAATACTTTAAGAACTACGTATCATTTAAACGTTACTATCTATGATGAACTATATAATGGCAGTGATTATAGTTATGTCTATAAAAACTTAAAAGATGTAAGAGAAGAGACTGGTATTAAACATTTACTTGCTTATCTTACTAATACTAAAAAAGGAGATCTATCACATTTAACAGAAGCGAAGGTAGAGAATACTAAAGAACATTTATTAATAGATAATAATACGAAAAGAAATCTAGAACTTACTGAGACTGTTAGATTAAGAGAAAGAACTTATAGTCTGTTATGGCTTTTAGATAAGAATAAAACTGCGATGGGTAGTAGACTCTTAAAACAAAATATAGAAAGTCCTTTAACTAATAAGAAAGAAATAGAAAGACGATATGACTTTGTAGATAAGTTAAGAGTAGAGTTTATTTTAAGAGATGACTTAAAAAATAACTTAAATGAAGTCTATGACTTAGAACGACTTGCTAGTAGAATTACTTATGGTAATTTAAATGCTAGAGACTTACTTCAACTTAAGAATAGCCTAAAAGTATTACCAGATATTAAGAGAATTTTAAAAGAATTGAACTATTATAAAGAAATAGAGGATTTTCCTGAAGTTTATAGTTTACTTGATAAAAGTATAGTAGAAGATCCTCCTATTACCTTAAGAGAAGGACATCTTATTAAAGATGGGTATAATGATGAGTTAGATGAGTTAAGGAAAGTATCTAGTGGTTCTAAAGACTTTATCTTAGAACTTGAACAAAAAGAGAAGGAAAGAACTGGTATTAAGAACTTAAAAGTAGGTTTTAATAAAGTCTTTGGTTATTATATAGAAGTTAGCAAAGGACAGGTTAAAGAATTAAAAGATGAATATGAGTATGAAAGAAAACAAACTTTGTCTAATTGTGAGAGATTTATTACTCCTTTACTTAAAGAAAAAGAAAATATTATCTTAGGGGCAGAAGAGAAGATTATTAACTTAGAATATGATTTATTTATGAAGATTAGAGAGACTATTAAAAGATATATTCATCCTTTACAGAAAACTGCTAATATTATCGCTGAAGTTGATATGTTACAAGCATTCTCTACTATTTCTGATATGTATAACTTTGTAAGACCTACTATTACAGATAACCACTCAGTAAAGATAATTGCTTCCCGTCATCCTGTTATCGAAGAAGTAATGGCAAAAGAAGATAAGAAGTATGTCTCTAATGATATAATTATGGATGAAGATACAAGTATACTTTTAATAACAGGCCCTAATATGGCTGGTAAATCAACTTATATGAGGCAGTTTGCCATTACAGTTATCATGGCTCAAATAGGTTGTTTTGTACCTGCAAAGAGTTGCTCTATGCCAATATTTGATAAGATATTTACAAGAATAGGGGCTAGTGATGATTTAGTTAGTGGTGAGTCTACATTCATGGTAGAGATGAAAGAGGCTAATCTTGCTTTAGAGAATGCAACAAGAAATAGTTTAATTTTATTTGATGAATTAGGTCGTGGAACTGCTACTTATGATGGAATGAGTTTGGCTCAAGCGATATTAGAGTATATCCATGATAAAATAGGAGCGAAAACGATGTTTTCTACACATTACCATGAACTTACTAGTCTATCAAATAGCCTAAAACACCTGCAAAATGTCCATGTCTCTGCTGTAGAAGAAGATGGAGTTTTAACCTTCTTACATAAGATAAAACTAGGGGCGGTAGATAAGAGTTATGGACTTAATGTAGCATCTCTTGCTCACTTACCATCATCTTTAATTAAAAGGGCAGAAGAGATACTTAATGTCTATGAAAGTGAAGGGGTTAAGGGAAGAGAATTTACTCAGACTAGTCTATTTAGTCTAGATGAAGAAGAAGTGAAAGTTGAAGAGAAAACTAATGAAATAGAAGAGATGGTTAAGGAAATAGATCCCTTAAATATGACACCAATTAATGCTTTAAACTTCTTATATGAATTAAAAGAAAAAATTAGAAATGAGGAGAAATGATTATGAGATTTGATTATTTACTAGCTTTACATAAAATTTATTCTGAATTTAATAACAGAAATGATGTATTTGATATACTAGTTAATGAATTAGGTGACTTAGAGAGTGCTATTGCAACATTTAATCTTGAAACTAAAGAAATTGTTCTTAATAAAGATGAGACAGATGAATATTATAAAATTATGCCTATAAAAGATAATGATAAAATAATTGGAATATCACTTAAAAGAGTAAAGAAAGAATTTAATGGTGAACAATTTGCTCTCGTGAAAAATATTATTCCTCATAATGATCAGGAAAAAGGAATTACCATTTCTTCATTAGAAAAAGTTATAACTAAAGATTATACTATTTTCTTTGCTAGTTCTAAAAATGTAGTTAATACTAATATTTTATATAAAATTAATGATGAAAAAACAGGAATATGGATTTATGATAATATGGTTATTAATGAAAATGAAAAGTTATTTCAAGTTACTAGTATAGATTTCTATAAGAATTTTAAAGAAATAGAAGATAACATAAAAGAACAAAAATGTATATTGCCAGATTATGTTAGTAAGTTAAAAATTGATTACTCTAAAGTAATAGAGGATGCTATAGGAAATATAAAATTTGTTGATAACGATTATAAGTTAAAAGAATATCAAATTAAGCTTTCAGCAGCACCTATTTATATGAATTCTCATTCTAGTACAGTTGCTTCTGATTATTATAAAAAAATTTTTAGGATATTAAGTGTAGAGGAGCCTACATTACCTATAGATACTTCTTTTATTCCTACTGATAAAACTACTGGTAACTATTTAATTGAAAATGTTAAAATTAAAAAGATAGGTGATTAAAATGAAATATGATTTAGTACAATTAATTAAAGATAGATGTAAATTATTAGAAGATAATCCTAAAGCAAGTGATATATTACATTCTTTACTTAAATATAATTATTCTTCTGAAATTAAAGATATAGATGAATATGGGATGGATTTAAATGATAATATATTTATTAGAGTAGTAAATAATAATATATTTATAGATAAAACAAGAGAAGATACTTTGGAAGGTGAAGATATTAAATTAACTCTTTCATTAGATAATAGTTTTAGTTTATCTTATTATAATTACTTTAAAACAGATAATCATCATGTAATTCAAAGTTTTAGGATGTCGTTTACAAATGGAGAAATTACACTTGCAAATATTAGTGAGTGGACATATAGTAAAGATACTCCTAAAATTAGTGAATATATTGATAATACATTATTGAATTTACACGATTTTAATTATGATTTTTATAAGGGTATTAAGGATGATGTTATTAATGAGATATATACTGATGAAAGAATATTACCAGATGCTTATAAAGAACTATATATAGATACATATATGAGTAAAGTACAACTTGATATAAATAATGCTACTAGTGAGGAAGAGTATGATGGTAATATGTTTGGTTTAATAAATAAATTCAGTAACATTACATCTATTGAAGAGAATGATTTAAGAAGATTTAAAATGACTGATATCTTACTTAAAATTAATCAGGTTTTAGACAAGGATTATTCTCCTAAAGAAAGACAATATATATTAATTAATAATAGAAAATAAAAAGGGATGATAACTAATGAATTATGTATTAATATATAAAGATACTAAAAAGAATATAAACTACTATTATAATTTTAATGATAAGTTGGTTTATACTAGTAATAATAAAAATAATAATTGTAATATAATAGGAGTAATTGGTATTATTATAGGCTTTATTTCCTATCTTACTTTCGCTTGCCTTAGTTACTATTTACCATATTCATATCTATTTATAGTACTAGTTGGAATTATCTTTGGTATAGTTATAACACTTATTGCCAATTCTACTATTAAAGATATCTTTAAAGAAAAAGGTAAGAAAGTGTCTTTAGATAAACTAAGAGAAATGTATAATAAGAATAAATCATTCAGAATTAAATACTTTATCTTACTAATTGCATTCTTTGTACTTACAGTTTTAAATTTAGTATTGTATCAAAACATCACTACTATAAATTGCCTTTTATTTACAAGTACTATAATGACAACATTCTTATTACTTTTATATAGGCCAGTTAATAGTTTTAAGTTTTATAAAATAATTAATAAATAACGAGGTAATTATGAAAGAAGAATTAGAAATATGTGTTAAAGTATTAGTTCCATTTAAGGAAATTATTAGTGATATGTTAGAAAAAGGATTTCATGTTCAGGAAGAATTTCAACTTAATGATATTTATATGGTTCCAAAAGATAAAGAAATATCTTTGAAAGAAGCTGATAGACTTTTATCTAATTATGTTTTAGTTAGAGAAACAGTAGGTAAAAGAATATTGCTAACTTTAAAAAATAAGGAAATTAATTCTAAAGGTGAAATAGTAAAACAAAGTTCTGTTAAATGTCCTATTTGTAGTGTTGAAGATGGTTATAAGTTTATGAAAGAATTAGGATATAAGAAATTGTTAGAGATAAGAGATCATAATATTTTGCTATCTAATGGAAAAAATGAGATATATGTACAAGATGTAGAAGGATTAGGTACTTATATAGAGATGGAACAAAAAAATTTATTACTTGATAATAATAATGGTAATAATATTGAAGAAATGATTAATACTTTAAATAGTTATAATCTGAAAATAGATAAGAGTAACTACTTTGCTAAAAAATCTTATGATATGTTAAAGAAAGTTATAGAAAATAAATAATTTTACCTACATATAACTAATTAATAATAGATATTATTGAGATAGAACAAACATTTAATAATGTTTGCTCTTTTCATATGTGACTTTTTTTGATAAAATTAAATAGAGAAAGAGAAGTGATACTTTTGAAAACAAGAAATGAAGTAAGAGAAATAGCTCTTCGTATAATCTATAAAATAAATATATTTGATGCTGCTCATGTTTATTATGATGTAGATGACTTAATTAAAGAAGAATATGAAGTAGAAAATGAGTTTGTTAATTCTCTAGTTAATGGAGTTATAGAAAAGAAAGATGAGTTAACTAATTTAGTTAATAAATATATGTCTGATTGGACTCTTGATAGACTTAATAAAGTAGACCAAGCTTTATTTCTTTTATCTAGTTATGAGTTAAAGTATCTTGATACACCTAGTATTGTTAGTATTAATGAATGGGTAGAAATATCTAAAAAATATAGTGATGAGAAAATTACTAAGATGTTAAATGGCGTATTAGATAATATTTATCATAGTGAGGATAATAATGAATAAAGAATACTTAACAGTTAGTCAGTTAACTAAATATATTAAATATAAATTAGATAATGATGTTAATCTAAGAGAAGTTTATCTTAAAGGAGAAATATCTAACTTTAAAGCTCATACTAGAGGACACTTTTATTTTACTATTAAAGATGAAGGCAGTAGAATTAATGCTGTTATGTTTGCAAGTAGTGCTAGTAAAGTTAAGTTTACCCCAGAAGATGGAATGAAGATACTTGTAACAGGAAGAATATCTGTTTATGAAGCGACAGGTGGGTACCAAATATATGTTAATGAAATGATGGAAGATGGAGTAGGGAATCTTTATGTCGCTTTTGAACAATTAAAGAAAAAACTTGCTAGTGAAGGCTTATTTGATGATAGATACAAGAAACCTATTCCTAAGATACCAGAACGTGTGGGAGTTATAACTGCCCCTACTGGAGCGGCAATACGTGATATAATATCTACTATTAATAGAAGATTCCCACTAACTGAAGTAATACTTTTACCTAGTTTAGTACAAGGAGAAGGTGCGAAAGAAGATATTGTAAGGCAGATAAAACGAGCTGAAGATTATAACCTTGATGTTCTAATAGTAGGAAGAGGTGGAGGCTCTATTGAAGATTTATGGGCCTTTAACGAAGAGATAGTAGCAAGAGCAATATTCGAGTGTCCTATTCCAGTAATAAGTGCCGTAGGTCATGAAATAGACTTTACTATAGCAGACTTTGTAGCAGACCTAAGAGCACCTACACCAACAGGGGCAGCAGAGATAGCTGTTCCTAATAAAGCAGATGTTATAAACTATATTAATCAGTTAAGTTTAAGAAGTAGGAAAGCCACAGGAAATATTCTAGAATTAAAGAAAAAAAGACTTGATAATATTAAGAGTAATTACATCTTAAATAATCCTTTAGATTTATATTCTGCTAAAATTCAAAAACTTGATTATTTAACTGAGAGTTTAGTTAAAAACTATAAAAATATTATTGATAAAGAAAAAATTAAACTAAATAATATCAAAACAAGGCCATTATTTAGTAATCCATTAGTAATATTAGATAAGACTAAACAAAAATATGCTTTACTACTTAGTAAATTAGATGCCTTATCTCCTTTAAAAACCTTAGAAAGAGGTTATGGTATTATTAAACTTAATGAAAAGGCAGTTACTAGTATAAAAGACTTAAAGAAAGATGATTTAATAAATATAGAATTAAAAGATGGTAGTAAGGAAGCTATCATAAAGTAGGAGGAATTGATTATGACAAAAGTAAGAAAACAATTAGTTAAATGTGCTAAATGTGGTAAAGAAAGCGAGCAATTAATAATATATAGTGTTAATTTTAGTTTAGGTAAAAAAGAAGATAACGAAAAATTAATTAACAAAACTCAAAAATGCCCAAATTGTGGATATGAAGCAAAAGATATAAGTGTAATCAAAAATAATTAATAAAAAATAGGAGGAAATTATGGAAAAGAAAGAAATGAAATTTGAAGAGAAAATAACTGAATTAGAAACACTTGTTAAAGCCTTAGAAAATGGAGATGTAGAACTAGATAAAGCGATAGATTATTTTACAAAAGCTACTAAACTTGCTTCATCTTGTGATAAAGATTTAAAAGAAGCAGAGAAAGCTTTAACATCTATTGTAAATGAAGATGGAACTATTTCTGAATTTAAAGGAGAAGTAGAGGCTTAATTATGAGAGAGATTAAAATACATGGTATTTATAAACACTTTAAAGGAGACTATTATATAGTAGAAGGTATTGCAAAACATTCTGAAACAAAGGAAGATATGGTTGTTTATAGAAGATTGTATGGGGATTGTGGTTTATGGGTAAGACCACTTGATATGTTTTTAGAAGAAGTAGACCATATAAAATATCCTAAAGTTAAACAGAAATATCGTTTTGAACTTATGAAAATTGAAAGTGTTGCTAGTAATTTTAAAGGAGAATAGATATGGAAGAAATAACTTATAAAGAGTTTAGAAAATTTTTAGATAGTGACGTAGATGAAGCAGAATACTTTGGATGTAATAAAGATAATTTAATTACTATGAGGGAGTATTTATTAAGCTTAAAAGAAAGATTTGAAATGTGTGAGAGTGAATTAGCTTCTGATAAACAAAGAATTAAAGATAAATATAAAAAAATAACAAAATGGCAATATGATTATCATAGAGGTAATTTGCTTTTCACTATTGATAAAACGTTATTTTATTTAAAAAAAGATGAGAATACAGGAATTTATAAAGCTAATATAGCAGGAGGTTCAGACTTAGCATTGTTTTATAAATTAAAAAAATATTATGCTAAAACATTAAAACTAGGAAAAAGGTTTCCTAATGAACTTGAGAATATTAAGAAATATGGAAAAATGTATTTTGATAAAGATAATGAAATTGAATCTGCTAGCTCTATATTCTCTTTAACTGATGTTTATTATGATTCTATTATCAATTGTAATGGTGGTATGTTTTTTCGAGTATATAAAGATACTTTAATTCCTGGTGAATCTACAAATAGTGCTTTTGCTGATTTTCATTATAATACAGATAATGTTTCAGTTGCAGATAAACAAAAACTATTAACTAAGATAATGGTACCAAGATAATTTTTAAACTAAATAAGAGTGTTAGCATTAGCTAGCACTCTTATCTCCTTCTTCTAACATTGTTGTTATGAAAATACCATACCCTTTCTTAGCATCACTTACAATAACATGAGTGACGGCACCTATTATCTTATTATTCTGAATAATAGGGGAACCACTCATACCTTGGATGACACCTCCGGTTTCTTTTAAAAGTTCTTCATCTGTTATTTCAAAAAGAATATTTTTAATATCACTGTCTTTATTAATATTTAAAATATTTATAGTATATTCTTTTACTTCATTACCATTAATAACAGTCCTTATTATCGCTTCACCTTTCTTAACATCATCTTTTGTTCCTACTTCTAAAGCTTCAGTATCTAAGAGTTCACTCGAATACTTTCCAAAAATACCAGACTCTTCATTAGAATTAATCTTACCATAAGTTACAGACTCATCATAAGTTGCATTTTTCTCTCCAGGTGAACCATTTTCACTTTTGGTATTATCAGTTACTGTGGCTTTAAAGATTTTACCATCTTTTATCTCAAATCTTTCACCAGTAGTTCTCTCAGTTATCTCATGACCTAAAGCACCGAATATAGTAGTTTTAGGGTCGATATAAGTAAGTGTACCAATTCCTGTTATTTCATCTTTTACATAAAGACCTGTTTTACAGACGGCATCACTATCACAAATCATATCTAAAGTTAAATTAGAAGACTTACCATTTCTAATAATAGTTACATCTAACTGATTATTACTATCTGCTTCTTCATTCACTGCTTTTACCATTTCATCTATATTATTTACTTTGGTATTATTAATTTCTGTAATAGTATCACCAATTAGAAATCCTGCATCTTTTCCAATATATTTACTATCTACTTCATAAAAGCCAACTACTAAAACACCTTTAGAATTAACTTCTATGCCAATGGTTTCTCCACCTGGGATAATATATTTGGAATAAGCAGATACACTTTGGGGCATAATAAAGAGTATAAGAAGAGGAAAAATTATTTGTAGCTTTAATTTTTTTAAAAAATGCATTTTAATCACTCCTTAGCTACATTACTATTATGGAGCATTTTAAGAAAAAAAGACATGTTAAATCTTGCCAATATTAAACAAATATGATATAATATAGAGCTAATCAAGGGGGAATACTATGAAAGTATGGAAAACTGCTAAATTTTTAAAAAAAGATAAAAATATAGAGTTAATTACTAGAAGTTATATTAATTATATATATAAATATGGACCAATTAACGATATTATTAGAAAATATAATATTAATCCTAGTGATGTCTATAAATTAAATCAATATACTGCTAATAGAATTGCAGGATTACTAATATTATATCTTGCTAAAGATAAGAAAAGACTTAATGATATAGTGTTAAAATATGATACTAGTGATTTATTAGTTAGTGATATAACACCAGAAATAGAAGGATATATAGAAAGGTAAGGGGAGTTTTATGGAAGCGAAAAAAGTTAAAAGTAATTATAATAAAAAGAAAAATGTTAAGAAGATAAACTTTTTATCTAATAGTAAGAGAGTTAATACAACTAAATTATTTAAATAGGTGGTATTATGTATTCTAAAAAATTAATATATGATTATATTATAGGTAATGATATAGATAATATAGAAGAATTAGAAAGCGATAATAGCTTTCTTTTTGAAGTCTTAAAAGCATCTCATGATATATCATACTATAGTTATTTAGATATATCTTATAGAAGAAGCTATAATGTTATTAAATATATGCTACTTAACTTTAAAGATAATTTTGATGTCTATAGGGAAGATGCTGATTACTTATTAGATAGTTTAGATAGAGATAGTTTAGAATATAAAGAGATTATCGTTTTAATGGCTTCTATAGATAAAGATGTCTTTAATAACTATAAAATATATAGAACTGGTTTTTATGCTGAAGATAGAGTAGAAGTAGGAGCAGTTCAAAATAGTGATAAAGAACTTGAAGAATTAATAGGTCTTGGTTTTGAAGTAGTTTTATCTAAGTATGAAGACAAGCCTTTAATACTTGATTATTATGCTATATGCTTTTTATATGAGATGTTTTATGAAGATAAGAATTTTGAAGAAATAATTCATGGAAATATTAAAGATAAAGAGAAATTAAATAAAATAGGTAATAATAAGTTTTTGTTAGATTATATTGGTAATTTAGATTACTATTTAAGAGAATATTTAAAAGAGCATTTATATCTTTTAGATAATTTATCTAAAGACTTGGATTTAGTTAAGAATAACTGGGATAACTATATTAAGAGAATTAATGAACAAAGAGTAGCGATAGTTTATCAAGTAGTAGATAAATTTGCCGAAGAGTATAGAGGAAAGTTTTATTTTGATATTTATGCTGTTTTAGATAAAATAATTCGTAAACATCACCTAGAGGAAGTATTTGAACTTGAAGAAGAGCTTCAAGAATTTGCTTTAAAAGATAATGAATACTTAAAAGAAAAATTTACTTCAGATATGGATAAGTTGATAACTGAATTATTTAGGGAAGATGTAATCTTTAATGATAATAGTGATTATGATAATAACAACGCTAAAGTTATAGAATTTAAAAAGAAATAGGTTTGTTTAATCTATTTCTTTTCTTATATTACATAATAAAAAATTACACTAATTACACCTGCTAGTATTGCTACTAACATAATAGCAGAAACTATTTTGACCATTTTTTGATTCATGTTTTCACCTCACTTCAATTATATATAAAAAGTCTATTTTTGTAAAATGAATTTAGGTAAATAATAGTTATTTTTGAATAATATTTACTAGGTGATTATAATGGATTTAAAACTTAAAAAAGTAAAAACTAAAGTAACTAATAAACTAGCAGAACAGAAAAAAATATATATCTTTTTAATAATAGTAATGCTTATAGGTTTAATACTTGGTATTATCTATGCTGTAATATTAAATAAAAGTGACCATGCAATAGTAACTACTAGTCTAGATAGTTTCTTTACTAGTATTAAGAACAATGATATAGACTATAAGAGTGCTTTAATTAATAGTCTAATTGGTAATATTTCATTTGTAACTTTTATCTTCTTACTTGGTATTTCTATTATAGGTATGCCTTTAATTATCTTTTCTTTAGCCTCATCTGCTTTTATCTTTGGTTTCTCTTTATCATCAATTATTTATACATATCACTTTAATGGTATTTTAAAGGCCATTACTTATCTTTTTCCTCATCAGTTGATTACTTTATTAATGAGCCTATTTTTAGGCTTCTATGCTCTTTATTTTGGTATTAAATTATTTAAATATTTATTTAGAGGTATAGATATTAATCTAAGAAGTTCTATGAAAAGATATCTACAAGTATATATAACAGTTCTATTAATATTTATATTTTGTAGTTTTATAGAAGTATTCTTATCACCAGCTTTAATTAAATTAGTAGTTTAATTTTTATGTAATGTTTTTTCAAACTTTTTATCTATCATTAAATTACCACTTATATATCTTTTTAAAGCCTGTTTATATACTTTTACATAAAGAGGAATCCCTCTTTCTTCTAGAAAATTAATTACTGTTTCTTTTTCATCTCTTGTAACTTCGTAAGGAGAATTATCTATCATAAATATAGTAATACCATTAAGTTCTTGACTAACAGTTATTTTGGCCATTTTATTATCGTCTATTCCATATATCATTTGATTGTCATTCATAAATTTTTTAAAAGCGTTTAAAGAAGATATAGTGCATTCATTACTTTTTATGTAAATATCAAAAACCTCACTATATCTTAGTTTAGTATTTAGAAAATAATCTAGTAATTCAAATTTTCTAACATTGCCATCTTTATCTGTTACACCAAATTCTATTTGTTTAACAATAGAGATGATATCTTCAGTAGATTCATTAATTTCTTTTTTCTTTTTATTATGCTTTTCTATTTTTTCTTTTATTTGTAAATATAAAGGATTATTAATTTCTTCAAGGACTTTTATACATTTATAATAAGTTCTCTCAGTAATACCCTCTAACTCACAAAACTGTTTAATACCTTTAATGCTATTATCAAGGAATAGAGTAAAATCAATATTCTTTAATATTTCTTTAGTATTTTCTATGTCATTTTGTCTTCTCTTAGCTTTTTTCTTATTGTCTATTCTTTTTTTTGAATCATCTATTTTAGTAGTTATCTCTTGCTTTAACATTTCTTTTTCTTCTTCTGTTAAAATTTGTCTATAATTATTAAGAAACCTTTTAATATACTCAGGAGTTATCAAATTTTTGTTATTTTCTATTATTTTATCTATTATATTAATATCTTCTTCTTTTTCTAGTTTACTTATGACAATAGAGTAGTGAATATATTTATGTTTTTTTCTAAGACTTTCAATTGCTTTTTTAACTTTAATATATAATTTATTATAAGTATCAGTATCAAAATATTTATTTTTATATAAATAATCAAGTACATCTAAAGATACGTGTTTAGTAAATACAACGTTTTCAAAATCTTCAATGTTATCTGAGTTCATATTATCAATAAGGCTTTTAACTACTTCTTCTTTAGAACCTTTAATATTAATTTTATTAAGAATAAAAATAATTGATAAAATTTTATTATCTATATGTTGTAAGTCTATATTCAAATATAAAAAACAATAGGCTTTAATATATTCTATGAATATATCAATATTGATATTATATTTTTCTAAGAATAAATCAATTCTTTTATAGTAATTATCTTTATCAGAATAATTATCTATGGTAAAAGCGGTATAATATGCTTCTTTTAATATATCTTTATTAAAATCCTTATATTTTTCTAAAATATCTTTTTCTTTTCGATACGTCTTAAGTTTTTTAATTAAAGGATAAGCATTTTGAAAGATTTTAGACATAAAATAATACTTATCAAAAAAAGTTTTATAACTTTTATAATAATCAATATTTTCTTCTTCTTTTAATTTTTCAAGGTTATCTTTTCCATATAAAGAATACATATAGAAAGAAAGTTGTCCTATTTTATAAGCAATATTATTATTTATAGTATAAACATCATGATTAATTTCAGAAACTAAAGAATTCTTTATAAAATAATCATTAATTAAGGACTTAAAATTATCTAAAAAACGTTTTTTAATATTATTATCTTTAACAGTCAAAAAATATTCTATTGCTTTACTGAAATCTTTGCTATTTATATTTTCTTTATCATTATTAATTATTTTATAAAAACTTTCACTATTCATTTATAATCATCCTTTCTTTACTATCTTTTTTTCGTTAGAATTATCTATTATCAAATCACCATTAACATATCTTTTTAAAGCTTGTTTATATACTTTTATATAAAGAGGAATATCTTTAAATCTTAGATAGTTAAGAACAGCTTGTTTTTCTTCTTTGCTTACTTCATATGGACTATCATCTATCATAAAAATAGTTGTACCATCAAGTTCTTGTTTAATATTTAATTTATTAGTCAGTTTATTTTTAGCAAAGAAGGTCTTAATTGCTATTAGTGATTCTATATCTATATTTCTATTTTTATTATATAAATTTATAAAATCATTAAAGTCTAATTTAGTACTAAGAAAATAATCAAGTATTTCAAAGTTTCTTTTCCTACCATCTTCAAGTTCTATTCCATTAATAATGTTATCGGCAATAGAAGTTACTTTATTTAGTAAAACAGCATATCTTTGACCTTTCAAAGCTATTATTTTTTCTTTGATTTTTAAGTATAAGTCATTATCTCTAACTTCTAGCATAGAAAGTAAAGTATTAAAGTTACTTTCTGATAATCCTGTAAGATTACAAAAATCATCCTTACTCTTAATATCAGTACTTAAAAATATATTGAAATCAATACTATTATATAAATTTTCTTTTCTTCTTTCTACTCCTAATGCTTTAAAAGCAGCATTGTCTTTTTTTATGGACTCTTTGGCTATTTCAATTTTTTTAAGTAAGTCTTCTACTAATTCTTGTTTCTTTTTATCATCTAAAACCGCTCTATAAATTGCAATAAATCTCTCTACATTATCATTTGTTAAATATGTTATATTATTTTTAACTATCATTTTGATTTCTTCTAAATCATTACAATTTTCTATTTTTGTTAAAGCGATAGAATAATGAATATATTTATGCTCTTTTTCTAAAGATTTTATAGCAGTGTTAGTTTTATTAATTATACTATCTAAATTGTTAGCAAACTTTTTATTATAAAATCGATATTTTTCAATAAAACTTTTTATTACATATGGGGAAAGATGATTAGTAAATACAATTTCTTTTATATAGTTGATATCATAACTATTTATAATACCATTTAATATACTTTCAAATTTTAAGAAATCATTAGAGAAATGATTAGTGGCACTTTCAACAAGCTTTATCATCTTATCTATCTTTGTTAACGGAATATTTAAATATAGAATTCCATATGTTTCAACATAATCTTTTAAAATACCTGGATAAATATTATTTTTCTCTATAAATTTTCTTTTTCTTTCTTCATAATCTTCTTTATCTAAAAAGTTATTAAGACTAAAATATATGTAATAAGCTCCCTCTAATACATCTTTACTAATATCACTATATTTAGATTTTAATTCAATTGATTTAGTATACATATCTAAATCTAGCAGTAACTCCTTATCATCAAATAAATCTTTATTAACATTATTACGGTATCTAGCTAAAGAGTCTAAATAAGGAGAATTATCATTTATATTTTGTATATCTTTAGTAAATAAAGGGAAAATTTTATTACCATATAAAAAATTAGCCCAATATAGAAGTCTATCTATTTTAAAAACTGTTTTGTCATATGAAATAGAAGTAGGGTATTCATCTACTAAAGGTAATAAATTATTAACTAAAGATATAATAACACTTTTACATTTTGATAGAAATTCTTCTTTTAATTTTTCATCTTCAATAGTTATGAAACACTCTAAAGCTTCTTTTAAATCATTTATAGAAATATTTTCTTCTAAATTAATTATTTTTTTAAAGCTTTTATTCATCAAACCACCCCTTAAAGTTGCATTGTATATTATACCACATTTTCCTTGAAAATAAAAGGTAGATATAGTATAATTAGTACGAAATAAAAGGAAGTAGTGATATTTATGAAAAAAGTAGTTGTAGGTATGTCTGGTGGAGTAGATTCATCTGTCGCTGCCATTCTTTTAAAAGAAGAGGGATATGAGGTTATTGGACTATTTATGCGTAATTGGGATAGTTCTATTAATAATGACTTTTTAGGTAATCCTAATTTAAATAATAATATTTGTCCTCAAGAAGAAGATTATAATGATGCCAAAGCTGTATGTGATAAATTAGGTATTCCTCTCCATAGAGTAGATTTTATTAAAGAGTATTGGGACGATGTATTTACTTACTTTTTAGATGAATTAAAGAAAGGTAGAACCCCTAATCCTGATATTATGTGTAATAAATATATTAAATTTGATTTATTTGTAAAAGAAGCGAAAAAGTTAGGGGCTGACTTTATTGCAACAGGTCACTATGCTAAGATTGAAAATGGTAGACTTATGAGAAGTCATGAACATAATAAAGACCAAACCTACTTCTTATCACAAGTATCTAAAGAACAACTTAAAAATGTTTTATTTCCACTAGGAGATATTAAAGATAAAAAAGAAGTACGAGCAATTGCAGAGAAGTATGGATTAGTAACTGCTAAGAAAAAAGATTCAACTGGTATTTGTTTTATAGGGGAAAGAAATTTTAAAAACTTTCTTAAAAACTATTTACCTAATAAGAAAGGTAATATTGTTAATATAGATACTAATGAAGTATTAGGAGAACATATCGGTCTTATGTATTATACAATAGGGCAGAGAAAAGGTCTTGATATTGGAGGCACTAAAGATAAGTTATTTGTAGTTGGAAAAGATTTAAATAAAAATATTTTATATGTTGCAGAAGGGGAGGACAATAAATATCTATATTCAGATAGTGCTGTTTTAGAGTCTATTAACTTTAATTGTGATGAAAGGCCAGTGGAATGTACTGCTAAATTTAGATATAGAGCCCCTGATGTACCTGTTAAATTAGAATATCTTGATAATGGAGAAATATTAGTAAGATATGACGATGTAAAAGCAGTAACACCAGGACAAGCTTGTGTTTTCTATCTTGGAGAATACTGTTTAGGCGGCGGAATTGTTAAAGAAGTTAGAAAAGATAATAAGAAGTTATGGTATTTACTATAGCTTCTTTTTCGTTGTAAAGGATTTTACATAAATTTTACTTGACTAAACTTGTCAAACTAATTAAAATGTATTATAGGTGGTGTGTGACATGAAAGACTTAAATAATTTATTAAGTGAACTTGGAATTTCAAAGGTGAGACTTGCTAAGTATTTAGGAGTATCAAGACAGATGTTATATAATTATTTATCAATGGATAGTTTAAAAGAATGGCCTAAAGAGAAGGCTGTAAGACTACTTGCCTTATTAAATATAGAAGATGAAGAAGGAGTAAGTGGAATAACTGTTACAAGTGATTATATTATTGAAGTAGAAAATAGATTAAATGAAGGTGTAAAAGATTCTTCAAATAGAGAAGTATTAGCAGATCTTAAATGTTTTAATAAAAAAGAACAAGAAATAATGGCTGATATTATCAATCTATTAAAAGAAAAGTTAGCAGATGACAAGACTAAAACTACCTATAATACATATGTATATTTATATCATTATTTACAGTCAATGGAGACTGCAGATGAATTAAGATATATCCTAGCCTATATGTCTAAATCTATGGGATTTACTGATCCAATGGAATTTGTATTTGAAAAAGATAAACAATTTATATTTGAAAGTATTTTATTCTCTGCTATGACACTATATCATAACGGAGGAGCATCTAAAAATAAAATAGCAGAAACACATAAGAGATTTGTTCAAGATATTGAAGCGAAAAAAGAAGAGAAACTTAGTCGTACTCAAGAGTTAAATACTGCTAAGGTACAAGCTTTAAGAGAACTAGGATACAGTGAAATAAATGAGACTAATGCTAAAGAAGTCCTTGAAAAAATAGCAGAAATTCAATCAAGAAAGGTATAAAATGTATAACTTTTTAATTCTAATAGTAGTTTTAATAATCATAAGTATTTTAACAAGACTAATTGATAATTTATTATATAATAATATCTTTAATAATGACAAAAAGTTAGAAACTATTTATAAAAAGAAAAGTATAATGACCAAAGCTGAAATGAGCTTTTATAATAAAATTAAATGTCTAGAACCAGAATATAAAGTTATACCACAAGTTAATTTAGCTACTGATCTATTTAGAAATATAGATTTTGCTATATTTGACAATAATTTAGATGCAGTTTTATTATTGATAGAGCTTAACGATGGTACACATAATTTAAAGAAAAGAAAAAGAAGGGATTATAAAATTAAGAAAATATGTAAAGCTGCAGGTATACCATTACTGTTCTTTTATACAAAATATCCCAATGAAAAAGATTATGTTATTAATAGAATAAAAGATGTTATTAATAAAACAAAAAGGAATAATTTAATTGAACAAAATAACTAGACTTATGGTCTAGTTTTATTTATGTGTTAAGTGTAAACTAAATGTAAAGTATTAAATGAAGTAGGGGAGTAGACTAGATAATTTGGTATAATTTTCATGTAGAGAGGTGTTTATTTTATGGTTAATAATAGTACAATAGAAACTGTTTCTAATATAATTACATATAATTCATATTATGGTCTGTTTTTAACATATGTTTTTCCTATACTTTTATTAGTTTTAATAGTTCTTATGATTGGTTATTTAGCTAGTATAAATAGAAAATTGAAATATGTTTTTAATGAAGAAAATTCTGAAACTGAATATGTTTATAAAGATGATCAAGAACCATCAAATAATAAAACATTATATGACGCCACAATAGTACCTGCAATAATCATTTCATGTCTAGTTGTATTTTTAACTATAGTGGGATTAATTTCTATATTTAATTAATATATTTATTTGATATAACTTATCGATATGGAAGATAGTATATGGAGATATAAGTATTTTTTAGTTTTATGCTAGTTAACATAATATATATTATAGGAAGTTAAATATTTAATTATTTTAGATGAATAATTGTTAATCTTATGTCTTTTACTATTCTATATTATAATCTCCATTTTAATAATAATATTTTTGATTTAAAAAAATATCTGCTTTAATTAGTAACTATTATTTGATTTTAGTAACTACTATGCATATGGAAGCATATATAATTAAAACATAATTATATATATCACATTTATAAATTTATAATTTATTTAATTGAAATCAATAAGTTATCCAGTTATCAGTTATATGTATAAATTAATTATTTATAATGTATAACATACTACTATTCTACTCTTTTTTAATATAAAACAAAGTAGGGGAAGTGAATTTTAAAAATAGGGGAATAATATTATATTTTTTGGGAAATATAAATATTGAAGGAGAGAGAAAAATGAAAAAGAAACAAAGTATTAAATGTGACGTTGACAGTTGCAAATATAATAGTAACAATCAAGAATGCAACTTAGATGAGATTAAGGTTAGTAGCAACTGTGATTGTCCAAAAGACGAAGTTTGTGACCAAGAACAAACTGTATGTGCAAGTTTTGAAAAAAATGAAGAAGAGAACTAGTAGAATTAAACTACTAGTCTTTTTATACCCTAAACTACTCCTCTTCCCTACTCTAGTTCGTCTAATATACTTGTTCCTATTTCTGGAGGTGTTATTTCAAAATTATCTGCTATAGTTGCTCCAATAACTGCCATTGTATCTTGTATCTCCAATCTCTTAGGATTTTTAAAACTTCTACTATAAATAATTAAAGGAACATTTTCTCTAGTATGATCATTTCCTTTAAAAGTCGGATCATTGCCATGGTCTGCCGTTATGATTAATAAGTCATCTACCTCTAATTTATTTAAAATCATAGGTATTTCTACGTCTAACTCCTCTATCGCTTTAGCATAGCCTTCTACATCTCTTAAATGACCATATAAATTATCAAAATCACATAAATTAACCATACAAAGTCCTGTAAACTTTTTATCCATAACATTAGTTAACTTATTAATAGCATCCATATTAGAATTAGCTTTTAAACTTTTATTTATACTAGTTTTACTAAAGATATCATTCATCTTACCTATTGCTATGACATTATAATTATTAGCATTTAAATCGTCTAAAATAGTCTTAGATGGAGGTGCTACTGGATAATCTTTTCTTCCCGCATTATTTAGTTTAAACTTACCTTTACTACCTGTAAAAGGTCTTGCAATTACTCTGCCTACTAAAAATTCATCTTTTAGAGTTAATTCTCTAACCTTTTCACAATAACTATATAAAATCTCAGGACTAATAACATCTTCATGAGCAGCGATTTGTAAATCAGAGTCAGCTGATGTATAAACAATTAAAGAACCATAATCTACTTGTCTTTCTCCAAGTTCATTAATAATACCATTGTCGTTGCTACATTTATTACCTATAACACGTCTACCTGTAACAGTTTCAATCTCATCAATTAATTCAATAGGGAATCCATTTTCATTAAAAGTCTTAAAAGGAATATTAGATGTAATTCCCATCATTTCATAATGACCTGCTAAAGTATCTTTCCCAGCATTATTAGGCCTTGCAATAGTATAGTAAGCATCTACATCAGTATTTTCATCCATATTTAAAGTATTTAAGAATCCTATTTTAGCAAGATTAGGGATAAATAAATCATAATTTTCTTTAATATGACCTAAAGTATTCGCCCCACTATCTCCATAACTAGCAGCATCGCTCGCTTCCCCTACTCCAAAGGAATCCAAAACCATTAAAAATATTCTTTTAAATCTCATAATCAATTCTCCTTCTTTGCTCTTGGATGATTATTCAAGTAATCATTCTTAACCTTTTCATTAGTAATATGTGTATATATACGAGTAGTAGCAATATCAGAATGTCCTAAAAGCATCTGAATACTTCTAAGGTCTGCACCTCCATTTAAAAGATGCGTTGCAAAAGAGTGTCTTAAACTATGGGGAGATATATCAGGATTAAGTCCTTTTTCTTTTAATATTTCTTTTAAATTCTTAAAGAATCCTTGTCTAGATATACCAGTACCTCTAGAGTTTAAAAATAAGTAATCAGACTGTTTCTTTTTTAATAATAGATGTCTTTTATCTAAGTATTCATTTAAATAATACTTTTCTACATCATTAATAGGAACAATTCTCTCTTTACTACCTTTACCTTTAACTCTAACAATATCATTATTAAAGTCAATATCATAAACCGTTAGACTAACAAGTTCAGATACTCTTAGCCCTGAACCATACATCAATTCTAACATAGCTTTATTCCTATAGTCAAATGGGGTGTTTAATTCTATATCTAAGAGTTTATCTACTTCTTCAATAGTTAAACTATGAGGAAGTGTTTTAGTAGTTTTAGGTCTATCAATAAATTCACTAGGATTGTTAGTTTCATTCTCTTCTTTTTCTAAATAGTTATGAAAATTTTTAATAGTAGTAAGCTTATGAGCGACTGTTTTACTATCTTCATTACGATTATAACAATATTTTAAGTACTTAGTTATAGTATCTTTAGTTATAGATTTAGTATTATCTATCTTTTCTTTTTCTAAAAATGCAATATAGTCTTTCATCTCATAGCCATAACTTTTAATACTATTATTAGAAAGTCCTTTTTCAAACTCACAATAATTAAGAAAATTTTCATTAGCAGTTACAAGTTTCATAACATCATCCTCATAATTATTATATAACTGTTTAATAACTTTGTAAATTTTACTAAATAATTAATCACCATTTTTGCAGACCTGTACTCACTGATGTAGCGATGATACTAAAATAAAGAATAGAATTATTTCTTAAAAAACAACACGCAACATGTGATAATAAAAAAACTACCGAAATTAATATAAGTAAAAAGACTGATTAATATATAATCAGTTAGGTTGTACAAATAGATAATTATAATTTATAATTATTTTTTATGTTAGTCTTTATTTGACGCAATGCTTCATTTCTTATTTTCCATAATTCATCCGGTAAAATAGTGTGTTGATTAATTCTTGCATTTGCAATACTATTATTATATAAAACAAGTGTTTCTTGTTTTATAGTAGTACTTTCTAAATTAACGTCTGTAAAATTAGTAGAATAATCAAATAATACTCCATTAGTAGAGTATATTGGAGATTCAAAAGAACAGCCAGATAAATCCTTTTGATAAACCATCTGCGGATCAAAATTCGGAGCTTTAATATTTGTATTTCTAAAATCAACTTCTCTAACATCTACATTATCAAAAGATATATCGCTTAAATCATAATATTCTAAATCATCTCTAAACTCCGGACGTATTACCCAGTGACCATTGTCTTCATCTTTAATCATCTTACATAAAATATCCTTTGTAATTGACTGTCTCTCACCAAGCTCTTCATACAACTTTTGATTTTTCTTTATCAGTTTTACAATCTTTATATTGTTATGTGCAACCAATTGCTTTGTCCTATCAACAATTCGAAGGTTTTTAATTCTTTCCTTTTCTTTTCCTTTATCAAATTGTTTTTTTCCTTCAATTAAATAATCAGTTCCAACATATTTTTCTAAATAATCACTGAAAAAAATAGGTAAATCTTTTAAATATATTTTAAAATTAGGAAACGCTTCAGAAATCAAAAACTCTATTTCAGGATAAAGTCTACTATCACTATCTTTTGTGATAAGTTTCGAAATATCATTAGTAAAAAAATTCCAACCTTCATAAAGAAAAGCATCCTGCAAATGATAATCTAAATCAAAACTAATAAAGATATTACCATAATGATTCCATGGTTTTAAACGAAAAAGCTCAACTTTCTTTATAAAAAGATTAATAGGAAATTCCTCACTATAATAGTGTAAATCATGTGTCCATTCTCCAGTTATATCTGGATCAACAGAAACATCCTTTCTTTCCGAACAATAAAAAGGAAGAACATAAATTTCTAGTTTAGACTTTTCAGTTTCACTAGCATTAATTTTTCCAACAAAAGAAATAGAAGAAATAGATTTATAATATAGATTCATTATTCTTTTATAATCATTTTTATATTTTTTATAAATATTAGTAACTTCTTCTATATTTTTACTTTTTAAATATGAATCATGCTTATGATCAAAGTATACTTCTTCTAATAAAAGCTGTTCTTGATGATTAAAAAATAAATTTATAGAAACAGTTTCCCTACAACAATCATTATATTTTCTACGATACCAATATTTTTTCATATTTTTTGGTGTTTTTATATCTTGTCGCCATTCATCTCGAACTAAAGATAATGACAGACGAGCAGGATAAGATAGGTCACTAGATAACTTTCTTTCAAGCTCCTCTTTTGCAGTATGAAATTCTTTAAAATGATCTTTTAAATAAGCCTGATACAAAATAATTACATCTTGTAATGACAAGCTAACTTTGCTAGTCATCAAATCTTTTACTTCTGTAAATACATTCCTTCTTTGGGAAAGAAATATTAAATCCTTTATTTCCTTTTGAAGTTTTTGAAATGAAAGTTCTTTTTGCTCATTAACCATATAATTCCTCCAATAAATTTTTTCTAAAATTATATCACATATTACTGAAAAAAACAATTGATATAACTATAAAATGGTGTTATAATTAATAAACAAATTAAGAAAGGGGTGTTAATCTTGTCTAAACATACAGTTGGTATTATCGCTGAATACAATCCTTTTCATAATGGCCATTTATATCATATAGAAAAGGTTAAAGAAATGTTTCCTGATAGTCCTATTATCTTAGTACTTGGAGGTAACTTTACAGAAAGAGGAGATATTTCTATTTTAGATAAATGGGAAAAGACTGCTATTACCATAAAAAATGGTATAGATTTAGTAGTAGAACTCCCCTTCCCTTTCTCTTGCGCTTCTGCAGATATCTTTGCAAAAGGTTCTATTGATATATTAAATCATCTAGGAGTTACTGATTTAGTCTTTGGTAGTGAATCTGATGATATCGAAGGAATTAAAAAACTTGTAGAGACCCAACTTTTTAATAAAGATTTTGATAGTTTAGTTCAAGTTTATTTAAGAATGGGCTATAACTACCCTACTTCTTTATCTAAAGCTTTAGAAGATATTACAGGAGATTGTTTTAAACTACCTAATGATATTCTAGGTATTAGTTATGTTAAAGCGGTTTTATCTAATAATTATAAGATTACTCCTCATACTATAAAAAGAACTAATGATTATCATAGTAAAGAATTAGATAAAAAAAGTATAAACAGCGCAACAAGTATAAGAGAAGCTTTATTGGATGGTAAAGATATAAAGAATAGTGTTCCACCTATTACTTATAACTATTTGAATAATAAGAAAATACCTAAGTTAGATGATTATTTTAATCTTTTAAAATATAAAATAATAAGTTCTAATGATTTAACCATTTATAATTTAGTAGATAGTGGTATTTCTACTAAACTAAAGAAAGAAATTCTTAATAGTTATAGTTTTGATGAGTTAATTAATAAAGTTAAGAGTAAAAATGCTACTTATGCTAAGATATCTAGAATGTTAATTTATATATTATGTGACTATACTAAAGAGCAAGCGAAAGAGTTTAAGGATATTAAATATATTAGACTACTTGGTTTTTCTAATAAAGGAAGAGATTATTTAAATAAGATAAAGAAAGAAATAGATATTCCTATTATTAGTAAGTTTACAAGAGAAAAAGATAAAATGTTAGAATATGAATACAAAATCACAAAGATATACTCTTTAGTTTTTGATAAAGATAAGTCTAAAAGCTTAATAGAAGCTGAATATAAGATGAAACCTATAAGGGAGGAATAAGTTATGGATAATATGGTAAAAACAAAGAAACAAGGGCTTTTAATAGTTATATCAGGACCATCTGGCTGTGGTAAGAATAGTATAATTAATGAATTGTTAAAAATAAGAAAGAATACTTGGGTATCTATCTCTTGTACTAGTAGAGAGCCTAGAGGTGAAGAGAAAAATGGTATTAACTATTATTTCTTATCTAAAGAAGAATTTGAAAATGAAATTAAAAATGATGAATTCTTAGAATATGCAGAGTATTCTGGTAATTACTATGGTACTCCTAAAAAATATATTAAAGAACACTTAGATAAAGGAGAAGACGTAATACTAGAAATAGAGATTCAAGGAGCTTTAAAGATTAAAGAAAAACTAGATGAGACTGTCTTTATCTTTATAATGCCTCCTACTATGAACGAATTAAAAAGACGACTTATTAGTAGAAATACTGATAGTTTAGAGAAAATAGAAAAAAGATTTAAAAGAGCTTATGAAGAAATAAATGAAATACCTAAATATAACTATGTAGTTGTCAATGATGATTTAGATAAAGCCGTTAAAAAGGTAGATGCTATTTTAGAAGCAGAACGTTGTCGTGTTGATAGAATTGAAGAAGTATATCTAGATAGTAAAGAAGAAAAAATCCATGAAGCCTTACTTGATGATGTTAAAGACTTTGATAATTCTAAAATAGAAATAAAATAAAAATACGAGGAAATTACCTTGTATTTTTTCTTTCATTTATAACTATATCTTCGATATCACTATCACTATATTTATTTTCATAAAAATCATAAACTTTTTCTCTATTATTTTCTATAACAATAGTAGGATGAGTAATATCTTCTATATTCTTTAAAACCTCTTTGATTAACTTAAAATATTCTATAATTTGATTATCATCAATATTAGGATTTTCTAATTTATGAATTGTTATTAGTGCTTTAAGTATATCATTGCCATTTATAGGTTCTTGATGAAAATTAACACAATAATCAGCCATTTTTTCTAAAGAACTAGTTTCTTCTAAACAATAATCATAATGACAAGAAGAGGTTCTACATATTTTTTCAAAACTCTCTTCATCAAAATTTCTAATTGTAGGTGCTAAGAATGAAAGTTTCCATCTAGCGGCAGGAGTATTTACTAATGCATAAAACTCTTCTTTATTTTTGACATTTAAGAAATCATATACATTAAAAGTAACCTCTCCGATTAACTCTCTTTTAACTTCATCAAAAGTCATTAATATATGATTATAAAAACTGTAGTGAATACTATCCAAAGTAGGATCACTAACATATAGCCCATCAATACCATACTTATCATCTTTCATTTTAACAAGTAATCTTGCATGGCCATTTGTATTATTTAAGTCTTTTGTATCATCAGGCAAAACATCTACTGACATATAATACGTTTCTATATTATAACGTTTACATAATTCTTGTAATAAATTAACATATCCTTCACATACAATATATTCATTAAATAATATCTTTGAAAGAGTTCTAGATTTATCTAAATCATCTCCTTCTTCTACTTCTTTATATGATTTAAAATCTTTAACAATTTGATATAGTTTAGTATATATTTCAAAAGGAGAAAGTTTATCTTTTATAGTTTCTACTGGCTCTAACAATTCTCTTATTTTTAATTCTTTTTTTATCGCTAAATCTAAATCTATTTCATGATTCTCTTCATTTACTACAATATTTTTATATGTTATTAAATCACTTAATACATCAGCATTAAAATTTTTAAAATCAATATTAAATATAATTTTTACATCTTTATATATAGAAACAATATGATTAATAAATATTTTTAAATCATTATATTCAGTAATATTTATAACAATTGTATTTAAAGGAATATCTTTACTTCTATGTTTAATTACCTCCAATACTTCTAATAAATCTTTACTATCTATAGCAAGAGTAACTTTATTAATATTTTGATTAGCTGCTATAGCTTCCATAGTCTCTTTTGTTATAAATTCTTTATCTAAAGATATATAATTACCTACATGTTCTTTTAAAATAGCACAAACTTTATCCATTAGTTCTTTATAGTTTTCTTGCAAATAATCATAATTAATATGTAAATTAGTATTAAACATAATTTTTTCTAAAGAGAAAGGATTATGTTTAGTTGTATATTGATAAATACAATTAGGATTATTAGAAACCTCAAAATCATCATTTGTACGTATAGAAGCAATATATTTTAAACTACTATCATCTAAATTTGCAATCTTTACTATATTTTCACGTTTTTGTGTTAAATCAATATATTTCATATCATTCACCTACCGTAATTATATTAGAATTATATATCAAAAGCAAGGAATAATCCCTGCTTATTTTTATATTTCTTCAATCTTCATTAAGTTAGTAATTCTCTTAGTTTCTGTATTAGGGAAACCACCAGTAATTACAATTAAGTCTCCTTCATTAAGTTCCATAAACTCTTTCGCTTTCTCTACACTTTGAATTAATACTTCATCAGTTGATGGTAAGTATGGAAGTGTTCCTGCATATACTCCCCAATTTAGAGCTAAACGTCTACCAGTTTTTTCATCTGGACATAAAGCAAGTATTGGAGCATCTGGTTTTAAGTTACTAATAACTCTTGCAGTTCTACCACTGATTGTAGCAGCACAGATTAATTTAGCACCTAAAGCATCTGTACTAAGTACAACGTTAGATGCAATAGACTTAGTAATATTATCTAGGCTTTCAATATCAAAAGCATAATCAAAGCTTGCATATTTTTCAGTAGTCTCACAAATACTAGCCATAGCAGCAACTGTTTCAACTGGATGCTTTCCAATAGTAGTTTCACCACTTAACATAACAGCATCAGTACCATCTAATACAGCATTAGCAATATCACTAGTTTCTGCTCTTTTTGGACGAATATTATCACTTGACATCATTGTCTCAAGCATTTCCGTAGCAACAATAGATATTTTTCCAAGTCTTCTACAAGTATTAATCATTTGTTTTTGATAGATTGGAACCATTTCACTAGGTACTTCAGTACCAAGATCACCACGAGCTACCATAACGCCATCACTAACACTTAAGATATCTTCTAAGTTTTCAATACCTAAAGCACTTTCAATCTTACAAATTATTTGTAAGTCTTCTCTACCATGCTCTTTTAAGATTTCTTTAACTTCTAATACATCTTCTTTAGTAGACACAAATGAAATAGCAAGAAATTCTCCACCATGTTCACATGCGTAGATGATGTCTTCTCTATCAACATCACTAACATATGGAATATCTAGTTTTATACCTGGAACACTCATACTCTTACGGTTTCCTAATACTCCACCATCAATAATTTTACAAGTAACTCTATCTTCATATTTAGCAATAACTTCAAGTTTCATCTTAGCATTCTCTAATAAGATAATATCTCCAACATTAAGAGAATCAATAGCACTAGGATGATTAACAGAAAATCTCTCTTTAGTACCAGTAACAGGCTCTTTAACTATATCAATAGTCTCTCCTGGAACAAGTTCAATAGAATCGTTTTCCATAATTCCACATCTAAATTCTGGACCTTTAGTATCCCAAAGAATAGCTACGTTCATACCAGTTCTTTTTCTAACTTCGCGAACTGATGCACATGCTTTCTCTCTTTCTTCTATAGTAGCATGAGAAAAGTTAATTCTTGCTACATTCATTCCTGCTCTAACCATTTTTTCCATAACATCAGGTTCATTACTAGCAGGACCTATACTACAAACAATTTTTGTCTTTTTCATTATTTACTTCACTCCTTCTAATCAAGCTATACAATTATAGCATAGTTTTATTAAAATTAAAAGAGTATTTTAACCTAACATTAAATAAAATTCAAAGTTCCCGTTTTAAATAAGATGGGAATTTAGTCTTGT
>CAMMMH010000011.1 GCA_946497955.1 uncultured Mycoplasmatota bacterium
TTTAACATTTCATTAAAATTTACTAACACTATTATCACCTTCATATATATAATAATGCATGTATCTAGTGTTTGTCAAAAGAAAAAGAAAGTTGTTTCTTCCTTTTAATTGCTTATTATTTATTATATTTAATATAAAAATCACACTTTTGCAACGTTTTTTAGACTTTTTATCACACTTTTGCAGG
This sequence comes from uncultured Mycoplasmatota bacterium, assembly GCA_946497955.1. Lineage (GTDB taxonomy): Bacteria > Bacillota_I > Bacilli_A > RF39 > UBA660 > Onthousia. Next base: position 188 of record CAMMMH010000011.1, read on the forward strand.
TATTTTTGCTTTATTCATCACACTTTTGTTTAAAATCATAAAAAAAGAAGTGTTATTTAACTTCTTTTACAAGTGGGTTTACAAGATGAAATCTTAATGGAAGTATTTCTTTTTTCATAATCTCTTCCATTTCTTCATCTGTAATTATTCTTTTTCTCATAATACTTCACCCAGTCTTATTTTTTACAATATTTTTCTTTTTATTCAAAGAAATAAGTAAGTGCTAGTATAAATAGTAAAATACTTCCAATTACATTAGCGACTTTACCAAATTTTAAAGTTAAAAACTTACCGATATTAAGTCCTAAAAAGGTAAAGATAAAACTTGTTATTGCAAAGATTACTCCTGCTAAATAGATATTTTCATTATGAGTTCCTAGGGCAATTCCCACAGAGAAGCTATCGATACTTACACTAAAACCGAAAAGGAAAGCATTCGCTAAACTTTTAAAATATTTTTTCTCTTCGCCTAAGTCTTTTATATTAAGTAACATCTCAACACTTAGAATAGTAAAGATTATTCCTACTAAAATATCGGGATTACTTATTATATGATGAACGATAAATAGTCCTAATATACTTCCTAAAAGAGGCATAATAAAGTGAAATACACCTACTGTTATACTTAAAAAGTTTTTAATTTTATTAGATAGATTTAAGGTTCCATAGACAATAGATAAAGAAAAGGCATCCATACTTAGACCTATCGCTAGTATTATTAACTCTAAAATATCCAAAGTAATCACCTATCAAATTTTATTCAGATAGGTAGATATTTATTATAAGTATTTATCTATCATTTCTTTAACAAAAGATTTATATTCTACTTCATCAGTATTGTTATCCTCGCCTTCCATTAAACATAAAGGAGGAAATAAAACACACCACCAATTTTCACCATTACCACTTCCTAGAGTTACTACTAGTGACTCATAATAACCTTCTTCATAGATAACTCCTTTATAGTTTTTCTCTGGAAAATAATTGATACCATAGTTTACTTTATAGCTTGTGTTTATCTTATTAGTTAGAAGTGTTCTTTCTACTAAAGATTCAAAATGACTTTGATTTTCTTTTAAAATAGTTCTTGTCTCATCAATTGAAGTACTGTTTTTTAAAAGCTTATCTAAATCATCTTCTAAAGCATCTTTAACAATAGTTTTCGCTTCTTGGTCTTCTTTAGTGTTTGATTCTGCTATTACTCTAAATCTTATCGCTTCATCAGGTATTACTATCTCATCACTTTCTTTATTTAAATTAGGTATAAATACTAAGATTAAACTTGCTAAGATTAAATATTTTTTCATATAAAAATATCACCCTTTCTACACTTAATTAATGAGTGATATTTTATATTTTTAATCAATATTTTTTTCGACAAAAAGCATTCTATCTTTAGCACTTAAATCTTTTTTAATAGTTACTTTGCTATTAGGAATAGTCTCTTTGATTAATTCTTTTAATTTTTCTCCTTCAAGATATCCTATTTCAAAGGCAATTAAATAATCATCTTTTAGGTAGTTATTAATATCTTTTAAAATACTTCTATAACAGTCTAGTCCATCTTTTCCTCCATATAGGGCAATGGCTGGTTCATTATTCTTAACTATTTCTTCTATTTCTTCATCAGTCATAATATATGGTGGGTTTGAGACTATAACATCATATTTATCTATAGGAACATTACTAAACCAGTCACTTTTTATAAAGTTAACATCTAGTCCTAGACTTTTAGCATTAGATTCTGCTACTTTCAAAGCTTCTTCACTAATATCAACTAAAGTTACTAAAGAATTAGGAAAGAAATGTTTTAAAGTTAGTCCAATGACCCCACTACCACAGCCTAAATCTAAGATTTTCGGATTAGTTATATTTTTCTTTTCAAGATAGTTTTTAATATTTTCAACTAACTCTTCTGTCTCAAAACGGGGTATTAACACATTTTCATTAACTTTAAACTTTAAGCCATAGAAATTAACATGACCTATTACGTATTGAATAGGTCTATTTTCACTTAAAGCTTTTAAAGATTCTTTATAAAGATTAACCTTATCTTCTTCTACAATTTTATCTAAGATAGTTAATAGTTCTAGAGGATTAACTTCTAAAAGTATTGCAAGTAACATTTTAGCATGAGTGCTACTGGTATATTTTTTTCCTAAGACTATTAACTCTTCAACTGTCATTCTTCTTCTCCTGCTAGTTTTCTTCTTTGGTCTTCCATAGTTAAAGCTTCTATTATCTCATCTAAATCTCCATTCATAACTCTATCTAAGTTATTAGTAGTAAAGCCAATTCTATGGTCTGTTACTCTATTTTGTGGATAGTTATATGTTCTTATTTTTTCAGCTCTATCTCCTGTACCTATTTTATTACGACGAGATTCACCTAATTCTTCTTCTTGGCGTCTTAATTCTTGTTCATAAAGTCTTGCTTTTAATACTTTCATGGCCTGCTCTTTATTTTGAATTTGACTTCTTTCATTTTGACAAGTTACAACTGTATTTGTTGGTAAGTGAGTAATACGAACAGCACTATCTGTAGTATTTACTCCTTGTCCACCACAACCAGATGAACGATAAATATCTATTCTAAGGTCTTGAGGATTTATTTCAATATTAACATCTTCTGCTTCCGGCATTACAAGTACTGTTGCAGTTGATGTTTGAATTCTCCCATTACTCTCAGTTACAGGTATTCTTTGAACTCTATGAGAACCACTTTCATACTTAAGCTTTGAGTAAGCACCATTACCTTTAACCATGAATTCTACTTGACTAAAGCCTCCTGCTGTTCCTTCTTCAGCATTGATTAATTCTGTTTTAAAACCAACTTTATCAGCATATTTAGAATACATTCTATAAAGGTCACCTGCAAAGATATTAGCTTCATCTCCTCCAGCTGCCCCTCTTATTTCCACAATAACGTTTTTATTATCGTTAGGGTCTTTTGGTATTAAAAGTATCTCTAAATCATGTTCTAACTTTTCTTTCTTTGCTTCTAAATCTTTTAACTCTTCTTTAGCGATATCTTTTAATTCATCATCTTTTAACATTTCTTTAGTCTCAGGAATAGCTTCAAGTACTTTCTTATATTCACGATAAACTGTAACTGTCTCTTCTAAATCAGACATCTCTTTTGATAATTCTCTTGTTTTATTAATATCTTTTAAGACTTCTTCACTCATTAGTTCTTGTTGTAAGTCCATATATTTCTTTTCAGTAGCTTCAAGACGTTCTATCATTATAACCAGTCCTTTCTTTTTCTTTGTAATTATAGCATAGCTTCCCTTTAAATACAATCTTTGTTTTTAAAGAAAAAGAACTAAATATTTTAGTTTTAGTTCTCTTCTAATTCATCCTCATCGACAACAACTAAATCTTTTAAATCTTCATTAGCATCATCATAGTCATCATCTTCATCTGTATCACCAGAGTCATAATTATCTTCTTCTTCATCTGGTAAGATAGTATCTTCTTTTATTTCTTCTTCCTCATCTTCTTCGTCTTCATCTTCTGTTACTTTTACGATTTTATCAGAGGTATGACGACTTCTTAGGTCCCAACAACCATCTTCTAGTAAGATAAATCTCTTATCAGTTGTAAGAAGGGTATAATAGTCACCTATTTTTTCTTCAAAAGTTTTATCAGGAAGTTCTAGTAATGTTACTACTTTTTTGAAAAGGTCAGCAGTATTCATTTTTCCTTCTTCTTCTAATATATAATATGTTATATCCTTATGTGACAGTAGTTCTAAATCTTCTTTTTTCATTTTAGCTAACTTCATAAAAATTCCTCCTATAGCTAAGACATTATATGTAATAATTTTTTATTTGTGTATTAAATCAGATAAAGTTATAGCATGAATTAATATAAAAGGCAATACTTTTTTATACATTTATATATTTTTCTAAAATTTGACACTCATTTTTATTTTTTTAACTCTATATATTCATACATATATACACTTATTTCTTTTGTGCCATTTCTCATTATATTTTTATAAGGATTATGGATATGGCCGTGAATATGATAGGGAATTTTGTTTTTATATAAGTAATACGTTATTCCAAATAATCCTTGATGTGCTATATCATATAACGCTGTGCTGTCAAATCTATTATCATGACTTACTAAAATATCAACTTTAGGTTTATCCTTTAAAAAGTCAATACTTTCTTTTTGAGTAAATGAAGGAAAATCTTCTTGTTTATATTTATAACTTCCTTCTATTCCTAATAAAGATACACCTTTAATATTTATTACTTGCCCATTTAAACTATTTATAGCATATTCTGTTAAATAATTTCTATCATGATTTCCTAATAGTCCATAAGTCTTGGTCTTGTCTACACATTTTAATATCTTTTCAATATCAGATGAACTATGGTCTCCTAATAGAATACATATATCATAGTTATTATGTTTAGAAATAAACTGTTTAAAATCATCAAAGTTTAAATCATTGTGTGTATCACTTATCGCTATTATTTTTAGGGAGTTATTAAAGTTATTACAAGCTCCAAAAATTTGATACAATTTATCTTCTTGATTAGCATATTTATTATTAAAGCCATATGGTATATCTTTTTTTGTAGTTTTTTTTAGATATATATCATAATCTTCTTTAGTAGATATTTCTTTATTTTCATTTTTTTTGAAGAACTTAAACATATATTTTTCCTTTTTACATTTTCTCTGGTACTTCAATCGCTAGTATATCAAGTAATTCTTCATTAGTTTCTTTAACTAGTTTTGTTAATGTAAGCCAGCTTTCTCTTACCTTTTCATCACTTTCAGTTAAGATGTGATTTGCCTCATAAAATCTACTGAATAAACTTGTTAAATTATATAGGTAATCTGCTATAGAACTTAAATCTTTATTATTATAAGCTTTATGTAAAATATTATTCTTCTTCATTAATAAAAGGATAATTTCTTTTTCAGTATCTGTTGGTTTATTATAGTAATTACTATAGTCTATACTCATATCATTCGCTTTCTTTAAAATAGATTTCATTCTAATAGTATTATATAAAATATATGGTCCTGTTTTTCCTTCTACATCAATAAATTTACTAGGCTCAAAGATATAATCTGTTGTTCTATTAGGTAAAAAGTCAGCATATTTAATCGCAGCGATAGCGATTTTTTCAGATATTTCTTCTTTATTATCCATATCTTTATTCATATGAGTAAGTATTTCTTCTTTAACACTTTGAATTAGGCTTTTTAGAGTTGCAGCATTACCATCTCTTGTTTTAAATGGTTTACCATCAGTTCCGTTCATTGTTCCAAAGCCATAATACTCTAAAACTGTATCTTTAGAGACAAGTCCTGTTTTATATGATGCTCTAAATACTTGCTCAAAATATAAACTTTGACGCATATCTACTACATACCAAATTTCTTTAGGATTAAATCTTTTCATACGAGAAGTGATAGTTGCAAGTTCTCTTGTAGCATATAAAGTTGCTCCATTACTTTGAAGAACAATAAGTGGGGGCATAGGAGCTTTATCATCATCTTCTATTACTTCTACTATTTTCGCTCCTTCACTTTCTATTAAATAACTAGATTTTTCCATAGTATCTAGTGTTTCTTTGATATAAGGATAAGCATCACTTTCTCCTTCCCATAAATCAAAGTCAGCATTTAATTCTTTATAAATACTTTTTATATCTTCTATAGATACTTCTTTTATCTTATTCCATAAAGCGACATAACCTTTATTTTTACCAGATTCTAACTCAGCGGTTATTTCTCTTACTTCATTCATTATATCTTCATTTTCTTTAGCTTTATTGCTTGCAGTAGGATAGATTTCTTCTAAGTCTTTTCCTGTTATAGGTAACTCATCCCAAGTAGTTTCCTCTTTGCCACTAAAATAATTAAGATTAGGATATCTTTGTTTTAGTTCATAGATTACCATTCCAGATTGACGACCAATATCTCCAAAGTGAACATCTGATATTACTTCTTTACCAAGATATCTTGCTAATCTTTTTAAAGCTTCACCAATATTTGCACTTCTTAGATGTCCTACATGAAGAGTTTTAGCAATATTTGCACCACCATAATCGATGATAATTCTTTCTTCATTAAGTTTTTCCACATCTTTTGTGGAATCCTTAATAACTTTTTCCACATATTCTGTTAATAACTCGTCTTTAAAACTTAAGTTAATAAAACCAGCACCTGCGATATTTATATTTTTAAAATACCCTGTTTCTTCTAGACATTTAACTAGGTCTTCTGCGATATCTCTTGGAGATTTATGCATTACTTTGGCAAGTTTCATAGCATCATTAATCTGATAATCTCCTAGTTCTTTTTTACTACTTGTTATTAATTGTACTTCATCAATGGGAATGTTATTTTCTTTAAATTTATTTAATATATCTTTTTCCACAGTATTTAAAAAATTCATAGTATCCTCCTTTTATATCAAGTTTTCATCTTTTAAATAATCTTCTAAATATTTATCTTTATCTAAAATAACTAAAGGACAGTTATAATCTTCTTCTTTATAACTCCATGTATCAAAATACCCCATAACTAGATTAATTAATTCTTGACTATTACGACGACTTTTATATCTTTCTAACAGTATTTCTTTAGAATCTTTACTTGGTAAGATAAAAGTATAATCTATATCATTTTTCTCTAATAGTTCTCTAATATCAGGTGAAGATGCTACTAAAATAATATCATACTTATTAGTAGATTCTTTTATTGCATTTATAAAATTATTAGGCCAGTTAGGATTAACTTTTCTATTAGGCTTTTCTTTTATTTTCTCATAATCTTCTTTTTTTATATTAGTATAATCATAGCGATAGGGACTACTTTGTAAATCTAAAACATTTGGATATTTTTTACCAACGTAGGTCTTTCCTAATCCTGAAAAGACACTAAATACTTTCGATCTCATAGTATCCTCCATTCTACTTTAAACTCATGTTTAAAGTCATTACCATCTATTTGATATATAACTTCATAAGTTGTATTATCTTTATTTATATTAAAGGTTTTCATCGGAACAAAACCTGTTTGTTTTAAGTCTTTTAAAAACACTTCAAAATTAGTTTTTTCATTTTCCACAAATTTATAACTTAATATAGTATCTTCTGTTTCTCGTAGCATAATATTATCATCAAGAAAGATAGTTAAAACAGCTTTATTATCTTGATACTGTATTAAGTTTTTCTTTTCATCGAATGTTCCTTTACCTTCAAAAGGTAATTCTTCATCTTTGTTTTTTATTTTCGCTTTTATAAATACATCTTTCATAGATAATCTCCTTTTTTCGCAATTAATAAATAGAAAAACCTAGTCATTGACTAGGTTATTAATAGAAGCCGTCGCCGGCTAAACTGACTACATATAAAACATTGCTGTTTCAGTTGTCATAGTAATTATAGCATATTGTAACCTATTCGTCAATATTTTTTGATTTTATATAATTATTAAATTCTCTATAATCAAGTCCTGTATATACTTTTACTATATTTTTATCAATTAAATCCATAATGTTTTTATCACATTTATAATTTCCAACAATATCATACTCATTTATCTTTGGCAAAATATTTAATTTACTAATAGTTCTAATTTGATCAATGCAAGCATATGAGAATTTATCTTTTATTTTTTTATAATATTTTAAAACTTCTTCTATTTCTTTAATTTTCTTCATGTAGTTAGGATTAAATTCACAGTTTTCTATATCTATTTCCTTTATTTCTTTCTGTAATTCATCAACTTTATCTTGTAAAGAACTAATATAAGTATCACTTATCAATTTTCCTAACTCTGCTGTATTTTTATGTTTTTTTGAAGTTAATGGAACAACTATTAGGGTATTATTATAAATTCCGTCTTTCTTTGATAGAGATATAGCAAAATGTTGCTCTGAAAATTCCCCTCCAATATTTACACCAAAATCTACTTTTATAATACTTCCTCTAGGATATCTCATATACTTCTTTTTAGGGTCCAAACTTATTTCATATAATAATCTTTTACTTTTTGTACATTCCCAAGCTTCAAAGGATTTAAATTTATTTTGCATATTTAACTCTGATATTTTAAGATTGTTTTCAAATGCTTGAACTAATCTTGATTTTTTTAAATCTTGTTTTTGAAGTTCTTTTTTATTAATTTTTTCTAATGTGGCAGTCATTTTATTTTCCTTTCTTAAACTATTTATTTTTTATTTATATTTAAACCCTTTGAACCCTTTTTTCGTCTTAAATTATAACAAAAAAAGATTAAAGTTACAACTTTTTGGTGTGAATGATAATTTTTTGGACATGATATATAAAGAAAGGATTTGATATGTTATGAAAGTTTTAAAGAAGTGTTTAAAAATATTTATAATTCTTATAGGACTTTTTATTCTTGGAAATATTGGTGTTTATACTTATGCTAAGTTAAGTCCTAAGATTGAGATAAAGAATGCTAATAGTTTTATGTTATTTGATAGTGATAATGAGGTTTTCTTTCAAGGAAGTGGTTCTAGGGAATGGATTAGTCTTGATGATATTTCTCCATATTTGATAGAAGCGACTATAAATACTGAAGATAAAAACTTTTATAAACATATTGGATTTGATTACTTAAGGATACTAAAGGCGATGGTTGTTAATATAACTAGTGGTACTACTAGTCAAGGTGCTAGTACGATTACCCAGCAGTATGCTAAAAACTTATTTTTAGATTTTGATAAGACGTGGAAAAGAAAATGGGATGAGATGTGGTATACGATAGAAATAGAGTCTCATTATAGTAAAGATGAAATACTTGAGGGATATTTAAATACAATAAACTATGGTCATGGTAAATATGGAATAGAGACTGCTAGTAAATATTACTTTGGGAAGAGTGCTAAAGACTTGACTTTGGCAGAAGCGGCTATGCTTACGGGTATTCCTAAGTCACCTAGTAATTATTCTCCTTTTGTTAATTTAAAAAAAGCGACACAAAGACAACAGATGATTTTAAAGAGTATGTATGATGATGGTGTTATTAGTGAAGCGGAATATAATAAGGCTCTTGATGAAGAATTGAAGTTTGTAGGTGAAGAAGAAGAGGATGAACTAGAGAGTGTTATGTATTATCAAGATGCGGTTATAGAGGAGTTAAAAAGTTTAAAGGAAATACCGGAGTCTTTTCTTGAGACGGGAGGTCTTAAAGTCTATACTAGTCTTGATATGGAGGCACAGAAACAGTTAGAAGAGACTGTTAAAAATACAATGCCAGATAGTGACTTAGAGACTGCTAGTGTTATGGTTAATCCTAATAATGGAAGAGTTATCGCTTTGGTGGGCGGAAAAGACTATAGTAAGTCAGAATTTAATAGAGCGACTGATGCGAAAAGGCAGGTAGGTTCTACGATGAAAGCTTTTCTATATTATGCAGCTTTGGAAAATGGATTTACGGCTTCTACTACTTTTACGAGTGAAGAGACTACTTTTACTTTTAATAATAATCAATCATATTCACCCCAGAATTATAATGGTACTTATGGTAATAAACCTATTTCTATGGCTACGGCAATCGCTTACTCTGAAAATATTTATGCTGTTAAGACACATATGTTTTTAGGTGAAGATACACTTATTGATATGGCAAAAAGACTTGGTATTACTTCTAAACTTGATGAAGTGCCTTCTCTTGCTCTTGGTACTAGTGAGATTGGTATGTTAGAAATGGCTGGTGCCTACTCTGCTTTTGCCAATGAAGGATATAAAGTAACACCTCATTTTATTACTAAAGTTGTAGATAAAGAAGGTAATGTTTTATATGAAGCGGATGAAGAGAAAGACCTTATTCTTAATTCTAGTTTAACTTTTATTTTAAGTAATTTGTTAACCGCTACTTACGATGCTAATTTTATTGATTATAACTATCCTACCGCTGTTAATCTTGCTAGTAGAATGACTCATAAATATGCTTTAAAAAGTGGTACTACTAATACCGATAACTGGTATATTGGCTATAATAAAGATATTGTTACGGCAGTATGGTGTGGTTATGATGATGCTAGGGACTTAAAATCTAGTGAATATAAATATGCCCAAAATATTTGGCTTAATACAATGGAAGGCTATATGAAAGATAAAGATGATGAATGGTATAGTCAACCTGAAAATGTGGTAGGAGTTTTAGTTAATCCAATTACGGGGAAACCTGCTGTTGATAGTGATGAGAAAAAAATAATTGAATACTATGTTAAAGGAACAGAACCTAGTGCAGATGATCCTGTTTTTGATGAGATTAGTGGAAATACTAGTAGTAATTAGTATAATTTAAAATTTTATTAATATAATTACTTTGAGAGGATGATTTGATGAATAATAATTTTGATACTTATCCTAATCAAAGTACTGATCCACCTTATCAAAACTTTGATTATGATTATAACCCTAATATGAATAATATTCCTAATAACAATGATACTGTTCCAATTAGTGGTGATATGGATTATGCAGAGAATATTTTAGAATTAAATGTCGGTAAAGAAGCAAGTTTCTATATGTCATATTCTGACTCGTTGGAATGGCGTGATAGAGTATTTACAGGAACAATTGTTGGGGCAGGTAGAGACTATGCAGTTGTTAGAGATAGTAATAACCATAATTTTCTACTTTGGACAGTTTACCTTAGTTATGTAGAGTTTAGAGAAGATATTACTTTAAGATAATTTACTCTTCTCTTTTTCTTTGCTATAATATGGTTATATAACAATAGTAGGAAGTGAGAAAATTTTATGGAAAAGAAAACTAACAAGGGGTTGGTTATTACTATAATTCTATTATTAATCATTATAGGTGGGCTTGTATTTTATATTTGTTATGATAAAGGTATAGTTTTTAGTAGTAATGATAATGAGAAAAAACAAGAAGATATTAAAAGAGTTGATGAGAATAGTGATACTGTTGATAATAACAATAACATGAGTGATAATAATGAACAAGATATGACTACTGATGATATTTATAATCAAAAGAAATGTTATGGTACATATTATGGAGAAGGTTATGGTACTTATGAAAATGGTATATCTTGGTCTGAAAAAGCAACTTATGTACTTAATACTGATGGTACTTTTACGGCTACTTTTGGTGATGCAGGTGCTTCTGCTACTCAAGGAATTTATGTTACCATAGGTAATACAATAATATTTATACGTTCTAAAGATACTTTTGGACCAAAAGACCAGGACCCATATTATTATGCTGAAAGTTACGTAATGGCTGATGATTGTTCGTATTTTATAAAAAACAACGGAAGTGGAGCAATATATAAAATACAATCACAATAAAGAGTTACATTAGTAGCTTTTTATTTTCCTTTCTTATAGATTTTAAGCTTTTCATTTGCTATAATACTATTAAGGATGTGATACTAATGATTTATGCTATTATAGGGGGAATTGTTGTATTAATTATTTTAATTTGTGTAATAATGGTTTTAGTTTATAAAAATAAATATAACTTTTTATATATTAAGGTGAAGGAAGCCGATAATAATTTAGATATTTTATTACAAAAAAAAGAAGAGATACTTTTAAAGATTATTCCTATTTTAGAAGAGGCTAAAATAAAAGATATTCCTGAAGTTATTAAATTAAAATCTAAAAGACTTAATCATCATGAGTTATATCAAGAATTAATGGATATGACTACTGAGATTCTAAAGATAATAGATGACTATGAGGATAAACTTGATTTTAAGAAACTAGATGCTTTAGTAGATAAATTAAACGAAAATGAAAATGATTTAAGAGCGGCTTTAAAGTATTATAATGATAATGGCGAAGAGATTATTTATCTTTCTCATAAGTTCCCAACTAATTTAATTAAAACCTTTTCTCATTATCAAGATATAGAGACTTATAAATTAGAGAAAAGAGAAACTTTTGAAATATTAAAACATTGACCTAATTGCCAATGTTTTTTTTAAATGTTTTACTAGTTTCATAGTCTTTTCTTAACTATTCTAATGTTATAGCATCGTCTCCTATATTAGTTACGATAGTACCATTATCACAGTAAATAATTGATTCAGGAACTTCTAGATTTAAGTAATTAACATAGGGTATTTATCTAGCATCACTTTTACTTTTTTCTATTAATTCTTCATGACTTATTCTTTTTCTTAAATATATCTTTTTGGATATACTATGCTTTTTAGTGTTATATCTTTCTCCATCTATTTCTACTTCTTTAGTATCATAATATTGAAAGGCAATAACATCACTAGTAAATTGTTCTTCTAATGGAGATACTTTATCTACACTCCTAAACCTAGAATCACAACTGTTTAATCTTATTCCATTTGGAACAAATTCTTTTAGATATGTATCTACTGTTATATCTATTTTGATATTATCTTTTTCAAAATGATAATGATTATCATTATGAAAAAATTTAGATAAGCTTTCTATTATTTCTGTTAATTTTTTTGTTTTTTCTACTTCTTCCATTTTTTTCTTCTCCTTTAGACTTATTTAAGTTGTTTTTAAGGATTATAGCAAGATATTTTAATTTAATTGTGTCATAAATAACGATATTTTTCCATTTATTTCCAGTTGTTATACAAAAAAGTTACTGATAATTGTATCAATAACTTTAGTATAAATCTTTTTTATTTCAGTATTTTTGTATGGCCTTGTTCTAATTTTATATTTGTCGCATTATGAAACTGGTTTGAGATTAAATCAAAAAATTTATCTTTATCATTGCTGACTAATGTATAAATTTCTTCAAATGTTTTATTAATAAATTCCTTTGGTGATAATTCATCTATTGGTTCTTCTTTAAATCCTTTTTGAATTTCTAATTTATTAATAAAATTCATTAATTCATTGATAACAGTTTGAATAAATATATTGTCTATATCCTCATTTTCTTTAGCAGTTAATTGTTCTAGAATACTTTGAATTTCTAGACTTGAAATATTATCATCATTAATTTTTGCGACTTGAAGTTCTTTTTTAGCAATTATAACTTTTTCTTGGTCTGGTATACCATCTTCTTTTGTTATGCTTTTCCATTTTATCGCTTCATATTTCAAATGTATATTATCATCAGTAGTTAAAGCATCGTCATTATTAAAAGTCTTGTTTTTGGAAATTGTTAAGAAATGATGAATACCTTCATCAGTACTACCTGTAAACATGATAGCAGATTTACATACATTTTTATTAAAATATTTAGTAAAATCCTTTTTATTTATATTATAAGGTAGATATCTACGGAATTCTTTATTTATCTTTTCAAAACAAACCCCATTAAATTGATGTAATTTATCTTTTATTTCTATGTTATTTATTCCATAAATAATAGTTCCAAATTCATTATAACAATATTTATCTTGTCTATCATTGTAGTTTATTAAATGCTTTAAGTCATAAGTGTAATCTTGTTCAAAAGTATTACTATCTTTTATTTGATAAATTTTTGTTAATAGCGATTGTTTTCCTTTTTTTCTTCCTTCTTTTATATTTTTCTTATATCGTATAACAAATCTTGTATCTGCACTAATACCAAAACCAAAATAATTCTCTCTTTCTTTTTCAAAAGTTAATTCATAATCATCTTTTATAAATGTTAGTTGCGAAATTATTGGTATGGTTGAATTTGTATAATACAAGCTTTCTATTCTATAGTTAGGATTAGTAATAATTACATTAATAAATTTGGTATTACCACTATAGTTTAAAAGTTTTGCATCTTCTGTATATTTTGATGTAACTGTTGTATTGTCTTTATTATCTACTACTTTTATAGATGGAATATTATAATCGATTGATTCAATATCATAGTCTTCTAATCTAGTAGTATCTATGGAAATATTAAAAAATTTTAGAACATCAACTATTGTTGCTTTTCCATCGGTTCTTTCTCCAATATATCTTTTATAAGTCCTTTTTATCACTCTTTTTAAATATTCTTCTTTGTCATTATACATAATAAACCTCCCTTGCTATATATCTTACCATATTTTTTATTAGTTGTGGTTAGGATTAAGATATAAACATATAAAAAACTAATTAGTTCTAGTTAATCTATTTTCCAATCTATTGGTTTTAGACCTTTAGAGATTAGGAAGTTATTAGTCTTAGAGAATGGTTTACTACCAAAGAAGCCATTGTAGGCAGATAGAGGTGAAGGATGGGCTGACTCTACTATATAATGATTTTTATTAGTTATTAGTTTTTTTTTATTTCTTGCAAAAGAACCCCAAAGAATAAAGACTACTGGCTCTTCTTTTTTATCTAATAATTCTATTATTTTATCAGTAAATATTTCCCAACCTTTATCTTTATGAGAGGCGGCCATATTTGCTTGTACTGTTAAAACGGCATTTAGAAGTAATACTCCTTGGTCTGCCCAAGGGATAAGGCTACTAGTTTTAGGAAAAGGTATTCCTAAGTCATCATTTAACTCCTTAAAGATATTTTGTAATGATGGTGGCTTTCTAATACCATTTTTAACAGAGAAAGATAGCCCTTCTGCTTGATGTTCTCCATGATATGGGTCTTGTCCTAGTATTACGACTTTTACATCTTTATATGGAGTATGTCTTAAGGCATTAAATATCTCATTTTTAGGTGGATAAATAGTCTTTTCTTTATATTCCTTATTAACAAAATCTATTAATTTCTTAAAATAGTCTTTATTATATTCATCTTTTAAATAAATATCCCAATCGTTTCCAATCATACTTCTCACTCCTACTTATGATAGTTTTCATTATTTCTTATTTTATATGTTCTATAAATTTGTTCTAGTAATATAACTCTAAATAGTTGATGAGGAAAAGTTAGTTTAGAAAAAGATATATTATAATTCGCTCTTTTCTTTACTTCTTCACTTAGGCCATAACTTCCTCCTATTATAAAGGTTATATTACTATTCATCGCTTCTAAGGAACATAATTTAGTAGTTAATTCTACTGATGATAACTCGTGTCCATTTATGTCAAGAATAATAACATTATCAGTTTCTTTTATGTGCTTTAAAATGAGTTTACCTTCCTCTTTTTTTACTTTATCTATTTCATTGTAACTACTATCAGGTAGTTCTACTATGTCTAATTTTGTATATTTAGATAGTCTCTTTTTATATTCATCTATCGCCTCATTTAAGTATTTTTCTTTTATTTTACCTACACATATTAACTTTATCATATATTACCTCTATTTCTTCTAAAGCCTCGTTTTGTTTAGCTACTAATATTTTAATATCACTTCTATCTTGTAGAGCAACTCTAGTTGTTGTATAAGCAAGTTCTTCTTTATTGTTATGTTCACTTAAATGAGCGAGAATTATGTACTTAGTACTATCTCCTACTAATTTCTTTAGATATTTTGAAGTTGTCTCATTAGACAGATGCCCCTCATCACTAAGTATTCTTTGTTTTAAGTAATAAGGATAAGGTCCATCCATAAGCATTTTCTCATCATGATTACTTTCTATATAATAAATATTTCTGTTAGTAAGTAATTTAAAATACTTACGATTTAAGTATCCCGTATCTGTTATATATACTAAGGAACTTCCATCATCTGTTATTAAGAAACCAACTGAGCCTTTGGCATCATGACTTGTCTTAAAGATGGTTAGTTCTGTACTATTTAAGTGCATAATACTATCATAAAGTTCTATTCTTTCTTTATCTATATCTACTGTTAGTTCTTTTATAATATCTTTATTTGCATAAATCTTAAAGTTGGTATGTTTTAAAAGGACTTTAAGACCGCTTGTATGGTCATTATGAGCATGGGTTAAAAGGAGGGCATCTATATCATCTAAGTTTAAGTTCATCTTCTCTAATTCTTTTTTTAATCTTTGATAGGTAATTCCTATATCAATAAGAAAGCGAGCAGATGCTGTTTCTATTAAGGAACAGTTTCCTTTAGATCCACTCGCTAGTACTTTTATTTTCATTAGAATAGACTCATCGGATTCATAGAAGATGAACCACGGCTATATGGAAAGCCTCGCCATAAACCGAAGTGTAAGTGAACTCCTGTGGCAAATCCAGTTTGTCCCATCGCTCCAATAGTGTCTCCTTGAGAAACTTCTTGTCCTACACTAACATAACGTTCGGCAAGATGAGCATAGATTGTATAGTAGCCATTGTTATGATTAATAACAATATATTCACCATTATCCCATTTATAAGAAGATGCTACTACTATACCATTATTAGAAGCATAAATTGGTGAACCAAAACCTGCTCCTGCTATATCCAAACCATCATGAAGTGTTCCCCAACGATAAGCATATGGACTACTGATGTAATAAGGTGTTCTAGTTGGCCATAACCAGTATCCTTCAATTTTAGTATTACTGCTTAATCCACTATTAACTCCACCACTGCCACCTCTTTGTTTAGTACCTTTAACGATTATTCTTTTAACAGGTTCTTTTAAAACTTGAGTAGCATTATTATCAATAACAGCACTTTCTACTTGACCATTAACTTTTTCTACTTTAGATGTTACTAGTTGTGAACCAACTTGTCCTTCTTGAATTGTTTCTTCGTAAGTATTATACTGGGTATTATCATATCTTGTCTCTGTTTCATAAGGTATATCTTGAGTGGATACTTGGTGGTCTATTTCTACTAATCTAAATTGTGGTTTAATAATACTTATCGTAACATTTTGTCCTTCATATAGAAGGTTATTAGCATCAGTAAACTCTGGATTAGCGATTAAGAACTCTTCATTAGATAGTTTGTTATTGAAGGCAACATCGCTGATTGTATCTCCTGCTTGAACGGTATATTTTTGTTGTTCATCTAGAGTTCCAAATAGTAAGTATTTACTTAAATCATCAACATTTTCATAAATAGTTTCATCTGATGGAATATTTGTTTCTTTTATAGTTACTTTGTTTTCTATATAAATATTTTCTATAACTGTTCCTGTTTTGCCACTTTCAATTTCTTTTTGGTCATTATTTAGATATTTATCATAACTATCACTATCTACAAATGACCTTATCGTATTATCCATCGCTTCTTCAAAGACTTTTTTATCTAAAACATAGATAGTTTGGTCTTTTCCTTTTATAGTTTCTCCTTCTTCATTAGTACTATCAAGACCTTCTATTGTTATAGCATATCCTTTAATAGTAAATGGCTCGATATCCTTAATTTTATTGTATATTTCTTCTGTTGTAGATATGTTTTCATTATAGGTTACATCTTTTACTACTTCTAAGTCTTCTGGGGCATAGACTTTGTCAGCTTTGTATTTATCTTTTAAAGTCTGTTGTTCTTTATCTATATACTCGTCTAGTGAGTCTTTATCATCTATTAATCCTACTGATTTACCGGCTAGATAAACACGATAAACGTTTTTAGGGGTTAATGTTTCTTCTTTGGGAGTTATAAATATTATAATGAGACTTACCATTAAGGCAACTATGATTGTAATTATAGTTTTTATATTCATATTATTCCTCCTCTATTTCGTTTTTGCTCATATTTAAGAATGTAGATGTATCTTTTTTAAATAGTAACTGGATGGTAGCTTGAGGTCCGGCACGGTGCTTAGCGATTATAAATTCACTGATACTTGTAGCATCGTTTTTAGCTTCTTTATTGTAATAATCATCACGATAAAGGAAACCTACAAGGTCGGCATCCTGCTCGATTGAACCTGATTCCCTTAAATCTGATAGCATTGGTCTTTTATCTTCTCTTCCTTCAACACTACGAGAAAGTTGGGCTAGGGCAATTACGGGAATATGTAATTCCATCGCAAGAGTTTTTAGACTTCTTGAGATATCTGCTACTTCTTGTTGACGATTAGCCCCATAGTTTTTACCACCTGATATTAATTGAAGGTAGTCGATTATTACAAGGTCAAGGCCATCTGGAGATGATGCTAAACGACGACATTTCGCACGTATTTCTCCAATTGTTATACCTGGAGTATCATCTATATATAGCTTAGAGTTATCTAATCTACTAACTGCCTGATCAAATCTCTTCCAGTCATTATTTAACATTTTACCAGTTCTAAGTTTATATCCTTCTATTTGTCCAAGAGATGAGATAATACGATTGGCAAGTTGTTCTGCTCCCATTTCAAGGTTGAATACAGCGACTGTTTTATCTGTGTGTGTTGTTACATAAGTTGCAAGGTTAAGGGCAAAGGCAGTTTTACCCATACCAGGACGAGCGGCAAGGATTATAAGTTCATTTTCATGAAGTCCTGCTGTTACTTTATCAATATCATACCATCCTGTAGGGATACCTGTTATTTCTCCTTTCGCTTCGGCAAGCTTTTGTAAGTCTTCTTCAGTCTTTTTTAAGACTTCACCTATAGATTTAAACTCACTAGCTTTTCTATTCTTAGCGATAGTTAAGATTTTACGTTCAGCACTATCTAAGATATCACCTATACTTTCTTCACTATTATATCCCATGGTAGCGATAGACTCTGCTGTTTCAATTAATCTTCTAAGAAGAGAAGCATTATCTACTTCTTTTATATAGTATTCTACATTAGTAGCGGTTGGAACAAAGGTTGTTATTTCTGTTAAATACGCAACTCCTCCTACATCATTTAAATAGTTTAGTTTAGTTAATTCTGTTGTTAAAGTAGTTAAGTCAACAGGTGTTTTTTCTTCAACTAATTTTTTTAATGCTGTAAATATTTTAGCATGTCTAGCATCATAAAAGTCAGTCTCATCTAAGGCTTCTATAGCCATTAATAAAGCATTATTTGAAAGAAAACAAGAACCTAAGACACTTTTTTCTGCTTCTAAATTGTGAGGGCTTGGTCTTACAGCCATATTATCACCTACTTAACTAAATGTATTTTTACTTTGGCAGTTATATTTTTATATAGTTCTACTTCAATATTATGAAAACCTAAAGATGAAGGAGAACTTGTTAGTTTAATCATACTTTTATCAAAGTCATAACCTTTTTCTTTTAGGGCTTCCTTTATTTGTTTAACACTAATACTTCCAAAGACTTTATCATTATCTCCTGTTTTAACTTTAAAAGTTAAAGTTACTTTCTCTAATTTTTCTTTTAAGCTTATTGCTTCTTTCTTAGCTTTTTCCTCTTCTTCTTTTTTAGCTTTGTTTTCATCAGCTAGTTTCTCTAAAGAGGTTTTAGTAGACTTAATCGCATAGCCTTTTTTTATTAAGAAGTTTTCAGCATATCCATCTTTTACTTCTTTTATTTCTCCCTTTTTACCTTGTCCTTTTAAATCTTTTATAAAGATTACTTCCATGCTATTCCTCCTCTTTTTTTAAGATTTGTTTTAGTTTAGTCTCTACTTTACTAATAGTACTATCACTTATTCGTGTTGCCCCTACGGTCTTGTTTCCGCCACCACCTAATGGGGTAAGTATTTTAGAAATGTCATAGTTGCCTAAGCTTCTACCACTAATAGAGATGGTTTTAGAAGTAGTTTTGGCAATAACGAATGATGCTTCTATATCGTTAAAGAATAGAAGGGTATCGGCTATTTTAGCGATATCTTCTCTTCGATATACCATGTAAGGACTACCTTTAGCGATAGCGATTCTATTATTTATAATATCGACATTAGTAATTACTTTTTGTCTTTCTATGTACTCTTTTAAGTCTTGTTTTAATAGATACTGAACTTTCTTTGTACTGGCTCCCATACTTGATAAATAATAGGCAGCATAGTAAGTCTCAGAATTTGTTTTTAATGTAAAGTTATTAGTATCTAAGACAATTCCTGATAATAAAAGAGTTGCATAATAAGGGTCAAGTTCCATTTTATAGGCTTCTATTAGATTAGTAATCATTTCACAAGTACTAGAAATATCATTATCTATTATCATAAGTCCAGCATCAATTGATGTTTCTCCTAGTTCGTGATGGTCTAATATTACTATATTTTCTTTATCAAAATAGTTAATAGCATCTCTTTCTTGGACCAATTCTTCTTTATTTGTATCTAATATTACTAATAGATTTTTCTTACTTCTTATATAAAGATTATCTTCTATTTCACTATCTTTAATTATATTTAGGCATCCTTCTAGTTCTTTAAATACTTTAGAGACACCAGATTCATGCTTTGTATCATTAATAATTAGAAAACAATTTTTATTTAGTTTTTCTAAGATAATGTAAAGACCTATAGAACTTCCTAGGGCATCTAAATCTAAATCTTTATGAGCCATAATAAAAACTGTTTTTGCAGATTTTAATTTTTGCTTTAGTTCTTTTTTTCTTTCTATTAATTTCATTAGATCCTCCTTTTATCCCTTGTTAATATTATATACTATTTTAGGGTAGAAGTAAAACTTGTAATGAAAAAAGTAAATAGATGTTTCTATTTACTTAGTAAATGGTAATAGACCAATAGCTCTTGCTCTTTTAATCTCTCTTGCTATATGTCTTTGATGACGAGCACAAGTTCCTGTTACACGACGAGGAACAATTTTACCTCTATCGTTAATAAATCTTCTTAATGTATCAACATCTTTATAGTTAACGTCTTTTCCAGTACACATTATACATACTTTCTTTTTACGACGTCCAAATTCTTTATGTTCTTTAAAGTCTTTAGCCATAGACTATTCCTCCCTTCTTTTAAAATGGTAATTCACTATCATCTATTTCAATACTTGCTCCAAAGTCTTTATATGGGTCATTTGAAATATCTGTTCCATTATTTGATGATGGTGTATCAGTAAAGTCATATGGAGTAGGTTCTGATGGAGTAGATGGAGCGGATGTCACTCCACTGTTATAGTTGTTAGTATTAGTTCCTTGAGAGCCATTATTATCTCTTTTTGAACCAATAAATTCAACACTATCAGCGATTACTTCAGTAACGTAACGACGTTGTCCATTTTGGTCATCATAATTACGTACTTGAATACGTCCTTCTACTGCTACTTGACTACCTTGTGATAGATAGTTTTTAACGCTTTCAGCTTGTCTACGCCATACTACAACTGGTATAAAATCTGCTTCACGCTCTCCTGCTTGATTAGTATAAGTTCTATTAACAGCGATAGTAAAACTTGCTACTGCTGTATTATTACCTGTATAACGAAGTTCAGGGTCACGAGTTAAGCGACCTATTAAAAATACTTTATTCATAAATACCTCTTTTCTTAATCGTCTAATTTAATAACTAAATGACGTAAAATGTTTTCATTTAGACGAGCTAGACGATCAAATTCAGAAATAGCTTCATGAGTTGCTTCTACAACATATAAGAAATAATAACCATTTTTATATTTATTCATTTCATAAGCTAATTCTTTTTGTCCCATTGCTTTTTCTTCATTAATCTTACATTTTCTATCAGTTAAAACTTTCTTTAGATTTTCTGCTTCTTTTTTTATAGCAGCCTCATCTAAATCTGGTTTAACGATAAACATGATTTCATAATTTGTCATTAAACGTACACCTCCTTCTGGACATAAGACCTATTTCTAGGTAAGGAGTAATTAAATACTCGCTAGTATTATAGCAAAAGAAAAAAGAAAAGTCTATCTTTTTCTTTAGTTTTTTGTAATTAATTATGAGACTTAATGTTAAGTCTTTTAGTATTTATAAATTTATAGCACTTATTTATTTTTCTTTGTATAACTAGTACCTTGAAATTCTTCAACTCTTCTAATAGTGTCTTTATCCATTCTATCAACTTCTGTTAAGGTTATACATTTCATTACATCATCATAATATATCTTATCATTTACTTGATTTTTATTAAGTTCTCTTTCTTCTTTTAAAGCTTCCAAACTATTAATACTTTCTTTTAAAGCTTGTATTTCTATTTTCTCTAATGGCTCTGTTAAACATCTTCTTAAAGTAGCTTTCAATTCAATCTCCCGTTGTTTTACTAGTAGTATTGAATTACATGATAATGAATAATCTTTTAATAAACTTATAATTTGGGCATAACCATTTAATAAGTAATCTATATAATTAACAAGAGGTGTGGGCATATATTCATCATATTCTATCACATATGTTTCAAAATAATCTTTAGGTTCTTCAATTTTTCTTGAATGATAATTTTTAAAATAAATACCTTTTGGCATGTTAAAATCTAATTCTGATTCATATTGATATCTATGATGAATGATATTACTACAGTTATTAATTATTTTTTCTCTTAACTCTATTAAATTTTCTTCATTGATTTCTACTTCGTATTTTATTAATTCATCATCTGTTTCTTCTATATAATACATAAATAATCCCCCTATACATTAAATCTAAAATGACAGATATCTCCATCTTGCATTAAATAGTCTTTTCCTTCAAGTCTTGCTTTACCTGCTTCTCTTGCTTTTAATTCACTACCACACTCTATTAAATCTTCATAGGAGATAACTTCTGCTTTAATAAAGCCTTTTTCAAAATCTGTATGGATGATACCAGCACAGCTTTTAGCATTCATGCCTTTTTTGAAAGTCCATGCTCTTACTTCATCAGGTCCTACGGTAAAATATGTGGCAAGTCCTAATAAGTCATAGGTTGCAGCGATTAGAGAGTCTAATCCACTTTTTTCTAGTCCTAGTGCTTCTAACATTTCTTTAGCATCCTCATCTTCTAGTTCACTTAACTCTTCTTCTACTTTAGCACATATTTCTATTACTTTAGCATTTTCTTTGCTAGCATATTCTTTAACTTTTTTAACATAGTCATTATCTGTACCTAAATCACTTTCATTAACATTTGCAAGATAAATCAAAGGTTTTTCGGTTAGAAGATTAAAGCTTTTGATAATAGATTTCTCTTCTTTTGTTAAGTCAATTAGTCTTATTGGGGTATTTTCTTCTAGAGCTTTTCTTAATTTTTCTAGAGTTTCATACTCTAAAAGTTCATCTTTATCTTTACTCATTCTAGCTTTTTTACTAATTCTACCTATTCTATTAGTTACTGTTTCTAAGTCTGCTAGCACTAATTCTAGATTAATTGTTTCAATATCTCTTATAGGGTCTACATTACCATCAACATGGATTATATTACCATTATCAAAACATCTTACTACTTCACAGATGGCATCTACTTCTCTTATATGTGATAAGAACTTATTACCTAGTCCTTCTCCTTTACTTGCACCTTTAACAAGTCCTGCTATATCAATGAACTCATAACTTGTATATATTGTTCTCTTAGGATTATACATACTTGATAATTTATCAATTCTCTCATCTTTAACATTTACTATTCCAACATTAGGGTCAATAGTTGCGAATGGATAGTTTTCTGCTAAGATATGGGTTTTTGTTAGGGCATTAAACAATGTACTTTTACCTACATTTGGTAGTCCTATAATTCCTGCTTTTAAACTCATAATATTACCTCTTTTCTTCTTCATATTATAGCATTGTTTTATATCTTTTAAAAGAAAAAAATACCTTGCGGTATTTAAATTGTGGCATATACTCCTGGACCTAGTGGTAGTCCTATTAAGTACCATCCTATTATTAGCAAAATCCAAGTTATGGCGATTATTCCAAAGTATGGTAAAAGATAACTTATACTTTTATGAATTGTTATTGGTTTTGTCTTATCTGGGTTATAAACATTTAAGTAACCTATATAAATGGCAAAGCATGCTAGTAATGGAGTTATTCCTGCTGTTATTGAGGTACCTGCTCTTAAGATGAACTGTGCGAATGGTGCTGATAAATTTGATTGCATAAAGGCAGGAACCATAACTGGAGCGAATATCTGCCATTTTGCACTTGGGGTTGGAACAAAGAGATTAGCAAATCCTATCATAATAATAGCGAATATTATTAAAGGTAGGCCTGTAAAGCCAATATTACCTACAGCACTAGCACACCAAGAGGCAATAACTGTTCCAATATTTGTTTCTCTAAATACAGAAGTAAATTGTGATACAACAAAGATTAACATTAATATTTCTCCCATAGGGGCGAATGTTTCTTTACAACCATTAATGATATCTTTATCGTTCTTAATACTTTTAGCACCTATTCCATAGGCAATACCAACTAAAGTTAAAAGTAAAGCCATCATATAAGTAAAGCCATCTTGAAAATAAGAGTTAGTACCAAATAATTGACCAAGATAAGTATCTTCTTCCATATCAAGTAACATTCCTGAATATGGTAAATTTGGTATTATAGAATAGATAAATAAAATTATTACTATTATTCCTGTTATGATAGCGGCTTTAAGTCCTCTTTTTTCACGTCTATCTTTCTCTATTTTTTGTTGTTCTAATTCTTTAGCATCTACTTCATCGACAACAACTAATTCTTCTGTTTTAGATAATTCTTCTTTTTCTTTATATTTACCAAGACGAGGAGCGATTATCTTTTCTATTATAATAGTTCCAACTATTGATAAAATAAGAGAAAAAGCGATTATTATAAATAGATTTGAGGTTAGACTGACATGAGCTGATGCGTCTATAAGACGAGCTGCTGTTGTCGTATCTGGTATTAGATTTACTTCCATACTTCCTACGAAGATAGATACTCCATAACCAAAGCTAACACCTGCAAAAGCGGCAATGATACCTAGATGGGGATTTCTATTATTAAGTAAAAATAACATAGCAGATATTGGTATTAATATAACATAACCTACATCATTTATTAATGATGATATAGTTGCTAAAAATATAACTATAAATGTTAATATTTTTTTATCTATTTTAATCAATACTCTTTTACATAGAGTATCTAGAAAACCAGTTGATTTTGCAATACTAAGACCAAATAGAGTAAGTAATAACATACCTAGTGGTGCAAAAGATAAGAAGTTAGTCATAGCATTACTAAATATATATTTCATGCCATCGAAGTTTAGTAAATTTTCTACTGTTACTAAGGTACTTTCTAATTCATTAGTTGTAGGACTTATTGTATTATAAGTCGCTTGCATTTGAAAAGCTGAAAGAATAGCACTTAGTACTAAAACAAGAAATGTTAATAGTAGATAAATGGTAATAGGATGGAGATAGAATTTTTTTAATTTTAACTTTCTTCTATTATGATGCATCTTCATTCTCCTTTTCTATTATTTTCTTTATCTTTTTATTTAACTCTATTCTTGGTATAAATACTAATCTACCACAGTTTCTACATTTTAGTTTTATATCGGCTCCTAATTTTACTACTTCCCAGTCATTAGTACCACAAGGATGGCCTTTTTTTAATACTAGTCTATCTCCTAATTTATATGTTTTACTTTCCATTACGAACCTCCATATGTGTTTGTGGCATCTTAATACCTGCTTTAGTTAAAGCATCTTGTAAGTCTTTTCTCATCTTTCTTTGAACATCAAAGTCTTTTCCAGTCTTAGTTTTAACTGCTAATTTATATGTAACAGCATTTTGTTCTAGCATCTCAACTCCCCATAGTTCAGTATTTCCTTTAAGAAAATCATAAGTTTTATCAATTGTATCCATAGTTTTTCTAATAATCTTCTCAACTTTATCTAAGTTATTATCAGAATCTACAGAGATTGTAACTTCAGCTAGAGATGGATTTAAACTATAGTTAGTAACTTCTGTTATCATGTGATTTGATATTATTTGGACTGCACCTTTATAATCTTTTATTCTAGTTGTCTTAAGTCCCATTTCTATAACATCACCACGAAAGCCATTAATCATGACATTATCACCTATTTCAAATTGGTCTTCCATAACAATAGCAATACCAGCGATAAAGTCTTTTGCTAAATCTTGGAAGGCTAGAGTAAGAACCGCAGCGACTATTCCTAAACCTGCTAAGATACTACTTACATTAATACCAAAACTATTAAGTATAACTAAGATTGTTAAAAATATTATTATATACTTTAAGCAGTTATTTATAAGACTTAAAGTTGTATTTACCCGTTTTTTATTCTTACTTTTTAAATATTTAGTATGTAATGCTTTAGTAAGAAAAAATGTTATTACTTTGTATGAAATATAGGCAAAACCAATATAGATTATAGGTCTTACTATATATATAAATATTTCAGAGTCTAAGAATTCTTTCAAGGGGATTACCTCCTTTATTTATCTAAATGCATTATTTCTAGTATTCTTGTTAAGTCATTAGCATTTGTAAAACTTATTTCTAGTTTATTATTTCTTATCTTTACTTTTGTACCTAGTTTTTCACATAAATCACTTTCTAAGTAAGAGTATTCATTATCTTTAGCTTTTGATTTATGAGGTGTTATTTCTTTTTTACGATGATATTCTTCTTTAGAATTGGTTAACTCTTCTAGTCTTCTAACACTTAGATTTTCATTTATTGTCTTTTCTGCTAGACTTATAGCTTGCTCTTTATCTTCAAGCTTACTTAGGACTCTAGCATGTCCCATACTTAGTTCACCTTTTACTACTTCGTCTTTTATTTCATTAGGCAAAGTTAAAAGTCCTAGCATATTAGTAATATGACTTCTTGATTTACCTACTTTCTTAGCAAGTTCTTCTTGTGTTAGATTAAGTCTAGTCTTTAAGGCATTATAGGCTTCTGCTTCTTCCATAGCACTTAAGTTTTCTCTTTGTAAGTTTTCAAGTAAAGCTATTTCCATCATTTCTTCATCAGTAAAGTCTTTAATGATGGCTGGTATGGTAGTTAAGCCTGCTAGTCTTGAAGCTTTAACACGACGTTCTCCTGCTATTATTTCATAGCCTTTAATACTTTTTTTAGCAATTATAGGTTGAAATACACCATGCTCTTTGATAGATGAAGCTAATTCATTAAGACTTTCTTCATCAAAGTTTTTACGAGGTTGATAAGGGTTACTTCTTAATTCATCTAGATTTAGATTTACTATCTGGTCTTTTGGAGTGTTATTTATTATCTTTTCTTCTACATCAGCAATATTTAATTGTTCACTATTAAATAATTCTTCAAGACCTTTTCCTAAAGCACGCCTTTTATTTTCCATTTCTATCAATCACTTCCTTTGCTAAGTTTAGATAAGCTTCTGAGCCTTTACTCTTAGGGTCATATACTATTATAGGTTCTCCATGGGATGGAGCTTCTGTTAATCTGATTAGTCTCGGTATAATAGTATTATATACCTTTTCTTTGAAAAACTTTCTAATATCATCTACTACTTCAAAACCTAAGTTAGTTCTTGAATCTAACATCGTTAGTAAGACTCCTTCTATATCTAGATTAGGATTTAATTGTTTTTGAGCAAGTCTTATTGTATTTAGTAATTGCATTATTCCTTCTAGAGCAAAGAACTCACATTGAACTGGAATAATAACAGAGTCACTTGCTGTTAGGGCATTTGTTGTAATTAATCCTAATGATGGAGGACAATCAATTATTATAAAATCAAAAGTTTCATCTTCTAACTCTTTTAGATGATATTTTAATTGGGCTCCTTTTGCAAAACCAGGTTCACTCTGACTTTTTTCAAGTAGTTCAATATCAAGACCTGCTAAATTTATTGTTGCAGGTAGTACATATAGTTTTTTATATTTAGTTTTAATCATGGCATCTTTGGTACTGCATTTATTTGTTAGAACATCATATACACTTACATCTATATCTCCCTTATTTATTCCTACTCCTGTTGTGGTATTACCTTGAGGGTCTAAGTCTATTAATAATACTTTTTTACCAAGAAATGCTAATGAGGCAGAAAGGTTAATACTTGTTGTTGTCTTTCCTACTCCACCTTTTTGATTAACTAAAGAAATTACCTTTGCCATTTTATCACTCTCTTCTTCTATTTGTCTTTTTTATTGTATCAAAAATATGTTATTATGGAAAGAATTTTATCTAAAAAAGTAGATTTAACTCTACTTTTAGCTGTTATTATTTTCTTTAGATATTTTAATAGTTATCTGATAGTTATTAACAAGGTCCATTTCTTCACTATCTACTTTAAAGCCTGACTCTTCTATTTTCTTTAGAGTTTCTCTTACTAGATTTATAGATTCATTTAGAGTATATTTTGGTTTATTTTCTTTTTGTTGTTCTTCACTTGCTTTTACATTGTCGCTAAAGATTGGATTGTGAGCGAATGGATTATTAAATGTATCTATACTTGGTACTGATGGTGTATCTTTAACAGAAGCATTGTTATTGGTATTAACTCCTGCTAGTAAGTTATCCATAGATGTACTAGTAGAATCTTTTAAATCTTTAGTCTCTCCTCCTAAGTTAAAAGGATTATCATTGATGAAAGGAGCATTGGTTGGAGCAGGGGCATCAAACATGGATACTGATGATTCTTGTTTTTGGGGTGCCTCTTTAGTTTCTTCTTCCATAGGTGAGAAAAATTTAAAATTACCTTTTTCTTCTTTCTTCTCTTCTTTAGGTGCAACTTTTAAAAACTCACTAATATTATTAGTAGCATTAGTATCATTAGTTGGATTTAATGTATTTATATCTTTTGCATTATCTTTTATAGCATTTATATCAATAGATTTATTAGCAGTACTCTCTAAGTTATCATTTATATTTGGTACATCGTAATCAATAAATTTTGGAGGAGTTGAATAATCAATTCCTACACTTGTATTAAAATCATTATTAGGATTAGTATTATTAGTATTAGTTGGAACATTTAAAGAGTTTGTTTGAGGCATAGTAGCACTAACAGGTGATGGATTTAATAAGGCATCTATATCACTTTTTGTTATTTCTTCTTTAGGATTTATTTTTTCCTCTAATTCTCTTACAGTCATTTTCTTATCTATAACTTCTTTTAATAATTGTTTTTGAGTCTCAGGGTCTTTGGCATTTAATAAGGCTCTAGCATGACGTTCTGAGATTTGGTCTTTTAAAAGAGCATCTTGGACTTCATCTGTTAAAGATAAAAGACGTAGTTTATTGGCAACAGCACTTTGACTTTTACCCATAGTTTTAGCAAGTTCTTCTTGAGTCATTTGGTCAAGTTCAAGAATTTTTTGATATGTTTTTGCTTCTTCGATTGGGTTTAAGTTCTTACGTTGTAAGTTTTCAAGAAGAGCGACTTTGCTACTTTCTTTATCATCCAAATTACGAACAATAGCTGGTATAGTTGTAAGTCCTGCCATAGCTGAGGCTTTATAACGACGTTCTCCTGCTATTATTTCATACTTATTACCAATGTTACGAACAATAATTGGTTGAATTACACCATGTTCTTTGATAGATACTGCTAACTCTTTTAAAGCTTTTTCATCAAATACTTGTCTTGGTTGAAATCTATTTGGAATTATATCATCTAAATGTAAATATACTACTTCGTTTTCTTTATTATCCATATACATACCCTCTTTATTCTATTCTTTTATTTTTCTACTAATCTCATTATATCATTAATTGTACTAGTTTGCTAGGCTTTATTTTTAATTTCTAAAATTGTTCTTATATCTTCCTTATTTGGTAAAGTAAATATCTCTTTATTATTAATATACCAGTTATGTTTTTTCAGAATATCTTTAGATAGTTCTAATTCTTCAGTAACATTTCCTTTCATGGCAAGAAAACTACCATTTTTATTTACTAAAGGCATTGTCCATAATAGTAGTTTAGGTAAGTTTGCTACAGCTCTTGCTGTTACTATATCAAACTTTTTCCCTTCTTTTATTAAGTCTTCAGCACGATTATGATAGGCTTTTATACCTGTTAGATGTAATTTATCTATTAAGTTATTAAGATAATTTACTCTTTTTAAAAGAGAATCTGCTAAAGTTATTTCTAAGTTAGGATAGAATATTTTTAAGACTAGACCTGGGAAGCCGGCTCCTGTTCCAATATCACATAGAGTTTTAGCTTTTGATAGGTCATATACTTTGGCTAGAGTTAGACTATCATAGAAATGTTTTAAATAAACATCACTTTCTTCTGTTATTCTTGTTAAGTTCATAGTTTTATTTGTTTCTATTAAAGTATTATAAATAATATCTAACTTTTCTAACTCTTCAGCAGTTACCTTTAAACCTAGTTTCTCTACTTCTTTTATAAACTCTTCCTTAGTCATTTAGATTCCCCTTTTCTTTAAATAAACAGAGATAATAGCGATATCTGATGGATTAACACCACTAATTCTACTTGCTTGTCCCAAAGTTACTGGTCTAATCTTGTCTAGCTTTTCTTTCGCTTCACTGGCAATATTAGGAATATCTTGATAGTTAATATCTTCTGGTAAAGTTTTATCTTCTAACTCTAACATCTTATTAGCTTCTTCAAGAGATTTTTTAATATAGCCTTCATATTTTATATTAATCTCTACTTCTTTTAGAACTTCTTTAGAGTAATTTAACTCTTTAAAATTAGTTAAGTCTTCTATAGATAGTTCTGGTCTTTTTAATAAGTCATATAAAGTAATACTATCTTTTAAAGGAGATGTATTTAACTTTATTAAGATATCATTTATTTCTTTTTTAGGAGTAATTTTAGTTTCTTTTAAAATATTTGTTAACTCTTCAATATCTTGCTTTTTCTTTAGAAACTTATTATAAATATCATCATTTATTAATCCTATTTCATGGCCATATTCTCTAAGTCTTAAATCAGCATTATCATCTCTTAATAAAAGACGATATTCAGCACGTGATGTTAAAAGGCGATATGGGTCTTTTACTCCTTTTGTTACTAGGTCATCGATTAGAACTCCGATATATGACTCATTACGTTTTAAGATTAAAGGATTTTTATTTTCTAGCTTTAAGGAAGCGTTAATCCCTGCGATTAGACCTTGTCCTGCTGCTTCTTCATAACCACTTGTACCATTTATTTGGCCGGCTGTATAAAGATTTTCAATTATCTTGGTTTCAAGAGTTGGTTTTATTTGTCTTGAGTCAATAGCATCATACTCTATGGCATAAGCATATTTTAATATCTTAGCATGTTCTAACCCAGAAAGACTATGGACCATTTGCTCTTGAACATAGTGAGGCATACTTGTAGAAAATCCTTGTAAATATAGGTCATCATAATAAATACTTTCAGGCTCTAAGAAGAGTTGATGCCGTTCTTTATCACTAAATCTTACTACTTTATCTTCAATAGATGGACAATATCTTGGTCCTACTCCTTCGACATAGCCACCATACATACTAGATTCATTTAGATGTTCTTTAATTATTTTATGAGTTAAATCGTTAGTGTAGATTAAATAACAAGGTAATTGGTACTTATAGGCAAGAGCGGTAGTGTTATCATATGAGAAAGTTATATCTTCACTACTACCAAGCTCTTCCTGCATTTTAGAAAAATCAACACTTGCTTTTTCAATACGAGGAGGAGTTCCTGTTTTTAGTCTTAAAATATTAAACCCTAACCTCTTTAAGAAAGGACTTAAATAATTACTAGCTTTTTCACCATGAGGACCGCCTGCTGTTTTCTTATCACCTACTAATATTGTTCCTTTTAAATAGGTTCCTGTTGTTAAGATAACGGCTTTTGAAGATATTTTCTCGCCATTTTCTAAAATGACTCCACCTACTTTATTATCTTTTATAACAAGTTCTTTTACTAGTCCTTCTTTAATATCTAAGTTATCTTGATTTTTTAAGGTCTTTAACATTTCCTTTTTATAGATAACTTTATCAGCTTGGGCACGTAAAGCACGAACGGCAGGACCTTTTTTAGTATTTAACATTTTCATTTGTAAAGAACTCTTATCAGTATTTTTAGCCATTTCGCCACCTAAAGCATCTATTTCTCTTACAACTATTCCTTTAGCAGGTCCTCCAATTGAGGGATTACAGGGCATATCGGCAATATTATTAATATTACCAGTTACTAAAAGTGTCTTGTGGTTAAGTCTCGCACTGGCAAGACATGCTTCTATACCGGCATGACCTCCTCCTACAACAATTACTTCATAATTCATCTAACATCACGTCTTTCTATTTTAATTCTAGTACTTTTTCTTTTTGTCTTGCTTTAAAATTTTCTATTATTTCCATTTCAAAATATCTCAAAGAAAGAATTTGCCCTAAACTATATTTTCCTGCTATTTTTCTATTTGGAATAGGTAAATTTTCCTCTCTATATTTTTTTAGCCATTCTCTTTGAAATAATAAGGAATCATGTTCAGTTACTTTCTTGCTTTTAGGCTCTAAATCTTCTTCTAAATATCTTTCTTCTATTATTTCACCGATACTTCTATCATCTGATTTATTATATATTAGAACAAAACTATTGCCATCTTCTATTGCTTTGTTTATCCATAATTGATTAAATAAAATTGAATTTTTCTTAGTAATTTTTTCGTTCATTTCTATCATTCCTTTCTTATTTTCCTACACAGAAACTTGCAAATAACTCATCTAATAGTTCATCACTATAACTTTCTCCAGTGATTGAACCTAAGATATCAAATACTTCTTTTAAGTCTATTTCAATTATATCAACAGGTTCATCAGATTCTAAACTAACTTTAGCATCGCCTAAACTCTTAAGAGCCTTCTTCGCTAGTGTTAATTGCCTTTCATTAGCAAGATAAGTGTAATCATCTTCTTTTATTTCTGATAGTTTAAACATACTCTTTATTTCTTCTTTTAATGGTTCTATTCCATCTAGGGTATTAGTATTAGTACTTACAATATGTTTAAAGTCTAACTTATCTGTATCAATTTTCTTAGGTAAATCATTCTTATTTAAAACTATAATTGGATTTTTATCTTTTACTTTATCTAAGATGAACTTATCATTATCATTTAACTCTTCACTAGAGTTTAGTACTACTATAATAAGGTTAGCATTATCAATTAAAGATAAACTCTTCTCTACTCCTATTTTTTCTGCTAAATTATCTGTATCTCTTATGCCTGCTGTATCTATTAAAGATAATTCTATACCATCAAAGATAATACTACCTTCAACGATATCTCTTGTTGTTCCTTCAATATCTGTGACTATAGCTTTATCTTCTTTTAGAAATCTATTTAAAATACTACTCTTTCCGACATTAGGTCTACCTATAATAATAGTCTTAATACCATTTTTGATAATTTGTCTTTCTTCTGACTTTTTTACTAAGTTTTGTAAATCTTTTTCAAGGTCAGTTATTACTTCTTTTAATTCTTTCTTAGTAACTTCTTCTATATCATAGTACTCAGGATAATCTATATTTACTTCAATGTTTGCAATAACATGTTTTAATTTATCTCTAAAACTATTGATATATTTCTTTAAGGAACCTTCTAGTGATGATAGTGCTAGTTTTCTACTATTATCAGTCTTACTATCTATTAATTCCATTACTGATTCGGCTTGGGTTAAATCTATTCTACCATTAAGAAAGGCTCTTTTAGTAAACTCCCCTCTTTCTGCTTTCCTTGCTCCTTTTTCTATTAAAAGTTCAAAGATACTAAGAGTTGTAGCGATTCCTCCATGACAATTTATTTCAACAACATCTTCTCTTGTAAAGGTTTTAGGAGACCTCATAACTGTTACTAATACTTCATCTATATCTTCTTTTCCATTATTAATAAAACCATAGTTTATGGTATGAGATTCTACTTTAGTTAAATCTTTTCCTCTAAAGACTTTATTTACTAAAGATATAGCATCTTTACCACTTACTCTTACTATGGATATAGCCCCTACTCCCAATTTTGTTGAAATCGCTACTATTGTATCAGTCATTTTTCTTTGCTCCTATTCTTTTTACTTTATCTTGTTCTTTAGATATGCCTAAAGCTTTACATGCTTCAATTCCAAAGAAAGCTTCCTTTTCTCTTTCTGTTAAATTATCTTTTTCATATAGATATTCTAAATCTAAAGATGGTAGTTCTCTTACATTCTTTATATCATAATTTTGAGGATTTTGATATACCTTATAACATAATATATCATTTACTACCTTATCATCTTCGTATACTTTATAAGCTTGCAAAGCATTTCTTACAGCATCTATATAATTATTTAACTCTTCTATAGTAAAGCTTGCTGGTAATCCTTCTTGTTCCTTTAAATTAATTAAGTGTTTTAGTGCTGTTACAGGAGAGTATAAAATCTTGTCTTCTCTTTCTTTATTATATATTATACCATTTACGGAAATTAAATTTTCAAGGTATTTTAATTTTTCTTGATAATATTCTATAGTTATTGGAGTTTCCTCATATTGTTTTACTTCAGCATAAGTATTTTTTAATTCTTCTATTCTTTTTATTAATTCAATGGATTTTATTATATTAGAAGTTTTATCTATTTCTTGTTTTAGGGCAATATATTCTTGTACTGCTTCTAATGCTTCTAAACTGTTTACACCATTCTTTATAACATCTATTTCAGTAGTTAATTGTAACTTTAAAAATTCTAAATCATTAATTGTATCTGCAACTATTTCTTGCATATAACACCTTCCTTTCCTTTTTTCAGTCTTATTATTATATAGATATTTTGTGATACTGTAAAGGTCAAATAAGGAAAGTTTTATAAATTAGTCAAAACTTTACAAAAAAAGAACCTAGTCACGAGGTTTTATAACAACACAACGATTAGGTTCTTCTCCTACACTTTCAGTATAGACATATTTATTATTATTTAAAATATTGTGTACTAGTCTTCTTTGATATGAGTTCATGGAATCCATCTTTACTTCTACTTTTGTTTCTCTTACTTCTCTTGCTAACTTTTTGGCAAGGCGTTCAATTCTTCTATCATTTTTTTCTTTGTAGTCACTTACATCTATTAAGAATTTATAATTACTATTTATCTCTTTTGTTAGTATAGCATTTACAACAGTTGTTAACGCTTTTAAATTTTTACCATCTTTTCCTATTAATAAGGCATCATTCGTAGAATATAAACGATATGTTGGGGTATTATTATTAACAATTATTTCTATTTCAACATCAAAGCCCATATCTTTTAATAGAGTTTTAATTAATTTTTTTAGATAGTCTTTTACTTCTCTTTTTTCTATTACTTCTATCTCTACTTTTTTAGATAGTAAAGTTTTCTTTTCTTCTTTAGTATTTATTATTAAGTTTTCTTCTAACTCTTGTAAATCTATCTTAGCTTTGTTAACAGCTTCTTCATATGTTTTTCCTGTATACTCATGTTTATTTACCATGTTTTTCCATCCCCCTCATTACAACAATATTTTGAACAATAGCGAATATATTACCTACTGACCAATATATTCCTAGAGCAGCTGGCATGAAAAATGCAGTTATAATAATAATTACACTCATCATGATAGGCATCATTTTCATTGATGGGTCACTTGCACTATTATTGGTTGTTTTAAACATTAAAATTGTTGAGGCACCTATTATAAGAATAAGAATTATATACATATAGAAGGTACTACTACCAAAACCTACTAGTGGCGTTGTTCCTAACTGTATTCCTAGGAAGTTTTCTTCAAATATTGCAGGTACCCTATTTATCGCTTCTAAGAATGCTAATAATAGAGGAAGTTGTATAAATGAGATTAAACAACTTGTTAGAGGATTAAAGTTATACTTTTTATAAACCATCATCATTTCTTGATTTTGTTTTAACATAGAGTCTTGGTCTGTTTTACCTTCATACTTCTTTTGAATTCTAGCAAGTTCAGGAGAAGCTTTTTTCATCATTTCACTTTGTACTGCCATTTTTCTTGTGAATGGGAATAATATTAATCTTATTATAATAGTAATAATGATAATACTTAAAGCAAAACTACCAATATATTTACCTAATGTTAAGATTAAAAATGCTAGTGGTTTAACAAATATTCCAGTCCATAGTCCATCATATTCTGTTGAACCTGGTGTAAATTCTGAACACTTTGGTAAATCTTTTAGTTTAACACCATTTTTTTCATATAACTTTCTAGTTTGTTCATTTTCTGGTTGGCAAAGAATATTTTCTGTTAAAGACTGCCCTGTTTCAGGATTTTTTACCGGTTCATTATCTTTATTTACTAAAGTTGTAGTACATCCTGTTACTAGAAATAGTAACATTATTATAATAATTATCTTTGATTTTATTTTTCTTTTTTTCATACAATGCTCCTTACTTAATTTTATCTAATAAATATTGTAAGCTGCTAGATAATTCTTGATAAGATAGATTTAGACAGCTGTTTCTTATAATTATAATACAATTATAGTTTTTTTCATAGTTTTTGTTGTAGTTTCTGATAATTGCTCTAACCTTTCTTTTTAGGTTATTTCTAATATGAGCCTTCCCTACTTTCTTTGGAACGGTTATTCCATACTTAGTAGGAGAATCTTTTTTTTCTTTATAAAAGATGACAAAGTTATAGTTCTTTATCTTTTTACCACTTTCTATTACTTCATCAAAGACTCTACTTTCTTTTACTATATACTTCTTGTTCATTTTATCACGTCCCAAATTTAAAAAAACACTGCAAAAACAGTGAATTTTATTTTACTAATTCTTTACGTCCCTTCTTACGACGAGCATTTAAAATATTACCAGCACTTGCTTTACGAGCGAAGAATCCATGTTTCTTTGCTCTTCTTCTTTGGTTTGGTTGATATGTTCTTTTCATTATAACACCTCCAGACTTGAAATCTACATTATTATAATAGTTTAGATAAAGCTTTGTCAAGAAATTTGTAACTTAAATATATTTAATTTTTCTTTTAATTTCTAAATTAGGCAGTTTTTTTACTTTTATTTCTTCTAAATTAGTAAATTCCTTACTCATATTAAATAAATCTTCTTTGTCTTCTATAAAATCTTCTTCTTTTAAACCCATATCATCTAATATAATTTTAGCGACATAATTTGTTATTTCTATTTCTTTCTTTTCTTCTTCAGTTACTTCTTTTTTAGAATCTAATTCAGTAAATCTTCTCTCTAGTTGGTCTGTTTTTATTGTGTTTTCATAAAAACTATCATAGCCTATTATTTCTTCTTCTACAAAAACTCGGCAAGATACATATCTATCATATAAATTTTTTAATTTTTCACTAATAAGATTAATTTCTTTTTCTCTTTGTTCTTTGCTTTCTAAAGTTTGATATATAGTTATTCCTCCCAAATTCCTATTATAATAATATTCTGGAATTTTATTTCTATATGGTGAATGATAATTGTAATCATATTCAAATACATTTATCCTTTTTTTACTTCTTGTAACGAAAGATAGATTTAAAGAGTTTTCTCTAACATCAATAGGCTTATCAAATCTATTAATTTCTATAGGTAAATTATTCTCCTTTATTAGTTTAATACTTCTATTATAGATATTATAAATTGAAGCATAACGATAAATAGAAAGTTCAGTTATTATTTCTTTATTCTTTATCGTTGTATTATCTTTTATAACTGAAAATTCTAACTCTATTAAAGAGTCTAGATATTCAATTATTTCCTTTGATAATATTTCTTTATATCTTTCTAATAATAGTTTTAGTTCTTCCTTTGATAATAATGAGCTTTTTTCTTTATCTGTTGCTTTTACTAAATCTAATAATTTAATTAAATCTTTCATTTTGAACCTCCCTTGATATTTAAAATAAGTACTTACATTTCTATATTAACATATCTTTTCCACTATTTCCACATGATGTGGAAAACAGATATTAACTTGTGAATTATAAATTTGTGGAAAATGTGGAAAACTCTGTTTTTTGTTGATATATGTCGATTTTAGTTGTGGAGAAATTTGTCGAAAAATTGTGGAAAACTAAAAAATTAAAAATACCTATTCCTTTTTCCACAAATTTAGAGTATTATAATGGTAATTTAGGAATTCAGGTGGGAGGTGATAGGGTGAATGTCGAAATTCTATGGCAAAATGTTCTAAAAGAGATAAAAGATGAACTTTCATCCCTAGCTTTCGACACTTGGTTTAGTGATGTTAAACTTATTAGTTTAGATAATGGGGTAGCGATTATTGAAGTACCTATGTCTATTCATAAAAAACATTTATCTGATAATTACTTTGAACTTATTAGAATGGCTTTAAATAAGGTAACAGGAACAAATTTTGAGTTAGAGTTTTTGTTGCCAGATGAAATTAATAAC
Organism: uncultured Mycoplasmatota bacterium; assembly: GCA_946497955.1. Taxonomy (GTDB): domain Bacteria; phylum Bacillota_I; class Bacilli_A; order RF39; family UBA660; genus Onthousia. Next base: position 38,110 of record CAMMMH010000011.1, read on the forward strand.
AGAAAAGTGGAAAAAGAGAAAGAAGAAGAAGAAAGAATAGAGGAAGGTGTTCCTAAGTCTTTTAAAAATCAGTCTAATCTTAATCCTAAATATAATTTTGAGAACTTTATAGTAGGTAATAGTAATAAATTTGCCCAAGCGGCAGCCTTATCAGTTGCGGAAAATCCTGGTAAAATGTATAATCCTTTATTTATATATGGTAATAGTGGACTAGGAAAGACACATTTAATGCATGCGATAGGGAATTATATTGTGGAAAATTCTAATAGAAGAGTTCTTTATGTTACTAGTGACCAGTTTAGAGATGATTTTGTTGGTATTAATAAAAAAGACGAGAAGGGGACTAACTTTAGTTATATAGACTTCTTTAAAAATAAATATAGAAATATTGATGTATTAATAATTGATGATATTCAGTTTCTTGGAGGAGCGACTCAAACACAACAAGAGTTTTTCCACACCTTTACTAATCTTTATAATGATTCTAAACAGATAATTATATCTTCAGATAGGTCTCCTAATGATTTAAAACTATTAGAGGAACGTCTTAGAACAAGATTCTGTTGGGGACTTACTGTTAATATTTATCCACCTGATTTTGAGCTTAGAAAAGAAATACTCCGTAAAAAAATAATAGCAGGTAACTTTGAAGCTGAAATACCAGAAGATGTTATTGAATACATTGCTTCTAATATGGGAAGTGATGTAAGACAACTAGAAGGTTCTATTACAAGACTTGTTGCTTATTCAACTATTATGGGAGGAGCGAAGATAGATATAAACCTTGCGATTGAGGCTTTGAAAGACTTTATTAGTAAAGGACTTAGTGAAAAGAATGATATAACAAGAATTCAAAAGATAGTGGCAGAGTATTTTCAGATATCAGTTGAAGATATAAGAAGTAAGAAAAGAAGTAGTAACATTGCTTTTCCTAGACAAATTGCTATGTATTTATGTAGAAAACTTACTAGTGAGTCTTTTCCTAAAATTGGGACAGAGTTTGGAGGAAAAGACCATTCAACGGTAATGCATTCCGTTGAGAAAATTGAACAAGAGATTAAAAATAATAGTGATTTAGCAGGGATAATTAAGAAACTTGAAAATGATTTGAAACCATAGTTGTTGAAAAGTTTTAGTTTTAAACTTTTTATCCACAAGCATTGTTAATAAAAAATATGATATAATATAAAGGAAAATTAGGGTTTTCCACATTTTCCACTCTATAAATAAAAATAATATATAAGAAAGAAGGAATAATAATGAAATTTACAATAAAAAAAGAAGTATTAATGGAGGCGATTAATAAAGTAAGTAAGGCTATATCAAGTAGGAATGTTATTCCAGTTTTAGCTGGTATTAAATTTGAACTTACTAGTAAAAAATTAGTTTTAACTGCTAGTGATAACGATATTACTATTCAAACACATATTGATTGTGATAATGAAGAGATTATTAAAGTAAAAGAAGAGGGTAGTATCATTATTCAAGGTAAGTATATTTCTGATATTGTTAGAAAATTACCAGATCCTTATATAAATATAGAAGTAGTTGATGAACTTAAGATTCTTATTTATACAGAAAATAGTGAATTTAACTTAAATGGTATTAGTGAAAGTGAATATCCTAATATAGATTTAGGGGAGAGTAAGAGTCATATAGAACTTTTACCTAGTGTTTTAAAAGAAATAGTTAATCAAACAGCATTTGCAACTTCTATAGATGAGAATAAAGCGATATTAAATGGTATTAACTTTAATATAACAGGAGATATGCTAGAATGTAATGCAACAGATTCTTATAGATTGGCTAGAAAAGTTATAAAATTAGATAAAGTTAGTAAAGAAAACCAAAATATTGTAATTCCTAGTAGAAATTTAGTAGAATTTACAAGAATTATTGATGATAGTGATGAAATGATAGAAATTCATATCTTTAATAATAAGATTTTATTTAAATATCAAAACCTTTTGTTTCAATCTAGATTAATAAATGGAACATATCCTAATACATCTAATCTTTTACCAAAAGACTATTTAGTTAAATTACATTTTAATATTAATCAATTCTATGATGTTGTTGATAGAGTTAGTATTTTAACTAGTGATAAAGATAAAAATACAGTAACCCTTGAAACTGATGGCAATAATTTAATAATGAAATCATCTAGTGCAGAGATTGGTAGAGTAGAAGAGAAAATGACTATTACTAAAGACCAGGATATTGATGTTAAAGTATCATTTAGTTCTAAATATATGATGGATGCTTTAAAATCATTTAATACAGAAACTGTAGAATTACATTTTGTAGGGGAAATTAAGCCAATTTTATTAAAAAGTTCTGAAGATGAGACCTTAACTCAGTTAGTTTTACCTATTAGAACCTACTAAATTTTGAAAATTTGAGGAAAAAAGTAAGGAAATTTTACTTTTTTTTTACTTTTGCGACAAAAAAATACTTTTTTCGACAATATAATATAGTAGACTGATAGCAAAGCAAGTAATTGCTTTTGAAGGGGGAATTTTTTTATGAAAGATTATGAAATTAATGATGAGACACTTGCGATTATGCCTGGTGAAGATTTATGGGATTCTGTTGTTGTTGAAGATGACTGTAATTATGAGGTTAATATGAGGCCTTTAGAAATAATTAATTATAGTTGTAAATATTTTGGTAGTTCTTATCATGGTAGAAAAGAAGGTTCTAAGGGGATATTAAATAGCAGTTATAAGTTGCCAATTTTAGTTGAGGATACTAGAAATTTAGTATTTTTTCCTACAACTAGTCCAATTGACGATGATTGTAGTTGGATTTCTTTAAAAAATATTAAAGAATATCGTCGCCTTGATCCTAACAATACAGAAGTTGAATTTAAAAATGGCAAAATCTTGAAAGTTAATATTTCTTATAATTCGTTTAATAATCAAGTTATGAGAGCAAGTAGATTAGAATCTATTACAAGAAATCGAAGAGAAAAAGCAGAAAAAGAAAAATAACTGCTTTTTTTCTGTTTATTTAGGGCTAAATATGATATAATATTCTTGCGTGTATAGGAGTACTAAAATAGGGTGTAGGTGATTATATGGTCGTTTTTTTGAGCAAATATGATAATTAGGTCCTTAAAAGTTACGAATTTTCGTAATTATGATAAATTTAATATAACTTTAGGTAGTAAAATGAATATTTTTATTGGAAATAATGCTAGTGGTAAGACAAATATACTTGAATCTATTGCAATACTTGGACTTACTAAATCCTTTAGAAATGGCTTAGATGCTGATGTTATTGAGTTTGGTAGAAAGAAAGCTGTTATTGAGGGTAGAGTTTTAAATAATAAGCAGATTAAAGACTTGAAGATAGAGTTTTTAGAGAAAGATAAAAATATCTTTGTAAATAATAAAAAGGTAAAAAAATATGCTTCTTATATTTCTAATTTAAATATTATTATTTTTACACCTAATGATTTAGATATTATAAAGGGATCACCTAGTATCAGAAGGAATTTACTTAATATGGCATTGTCACAAATTTCTTATTCTTATTTAGTTACTTATAATGAATATAATAAAATTTTAAAGACACGTAATGAATATCTTAAAATATTATTTACTAATGGAATTGCTGATAAAGCTTATTTAGATGTTTTAACAGATAAGTTAGTAGAGAAAGCTGTTTTGATTTATAGGGATAGATTTAAGTATTTATCTTTAATTAATAGTTATATTAGTGATATTTATAATAATATTACAGAAGATAAGAGACTATTAAAAATAGAATATAGTCCTAATATATCTATTAGTTCTTATGAAGAGGAAGAGTTAAGGAAGGTTCTTATTAATACTTATAAGAAGAATTATAGAAGAGAATTAAGTGCTGGTATGACGCTATTTGGGCCTCATAGAGACGATTTTTCCTTTATTATGGATAATAATATAGATATGAAGATTTATGCGTCAGAGGGGCAGCAGAAATGCGCTGTACTTGCTTATAAACTTGCTTCTATTCCAATTTTTAAAGAAAACAATGGAACTAATCCGGTACTTCTTTTAGATGATATATTTAGTGAACTTGATTTAACAAAGAGAAATAAGCTTTTAAAATATGTAAGTCGAGATATTCAGAGTATTATAACAACTACTGATTTAAAAAATATTTCTAAGAAAACTTTAGATAGTGCAGTTATATTTAAAGTTAATGAAGGAAAAGTAGAGAGGAGTTAGAATATGGAAGAAAAAGTAGAAGGTAATTATGATTCTTCGGCTATACAAGTGCTAGAAGGATTAGAAGCTGTTAGAAAAAGACCTGGTATGTATATTGGTTCTACTAGTTCGAGAGGACTTCATCATTTAGTATGGGAAATTGTTGATAATGCAATAGATGAAGCTTTAGCAGGATATTGTACACATATTGAAGTTACTATTAATAAAGATAATAGTATTACAGTTAAAGATGATGGAAGAGGTATACCTGTTGATATTCATCCTAAAACTCATAAAAGTACAGTAGAAACTGTTTATACAGTACTTCATGCTGGAGGTAAATTTGGTGGAGGCGGATATAAAGTATCTGGAGGACTTCATGGTGTTGGAGCTTCAGTTGTTAATGCTTTATCTGACTGGTTAGAGGTTAAAGTATATCGTGATGGTAAGATATATTACCAAAGATATCAAACAGGAGGTAAACCAGTTGAGCCTTTAAAAGTAATAGGAGAATGTGATAAAGATAGAACTGGTACAACTGTTACATTTAAACCAGATGACCAAATATTTACGGAAACTACTGTATATGATTATGATACTTTAAAAACAAGACTTCGTGAGTTAGCTTTCTTAAATAGAGGTCTACGTATTACTTTATATGATGATAGAGAAACGCCTAGAAAAGATAGCTTTCATTATGAAGGTGGAATTAGAGAGTATGTAGAGATGCTTAATAAGAATAAAAATCCAATTCATCCTACAATTATTGATGTAACTGGAGTTATGAATGATATTTCAGTTGAAGTGGCTTTACAATATAATGAGTCATATAATGCAGCGATTTATTCATTTGTTAATAATATTACAACACCAGAAGGTGGTACTCATGAAGATGGTGTAAGACGTGCTTTAACTAGAGTTTTGAATAAATATGCTGTTAGTCATAACCTTCTAAAAGATAAAGATGATTCTTTAAGTGGTGATGATGTTAAAGAGGGTATTACAATGATTATTTCTGTAAAACATCCTAATCCACAGTTTGAAGGTCAGACTAAGACGAAACTTGGTAATAGTGAGGTTAGAGGAATAGCTGATAAGATATTTTCAGAACAATTTGAGAGATTTTTATTAGAACATCCTGATGAAGCAAGAGTTATTGTGGAAAAATGTATAACAGCATCAAGGGCTCGTGTGGCTGCCAAGAAAGCAAGAGAGTTAACTCGTCGTAAGGGTGACCTAGATATGACTAATGTTTGGGGTAAACTTAATGACTGTAAGAGTAAAGATGCATCAGAATGTGAAATATTCTTAGTCGAGGGAGATTCTGCTGGTGGTTCTGCTATTAAAGGAAGAAATAGTATGACACAAGCGATACTTCCTTTACGTGGTAAAATTTTAAATGTAGAAAAAGCAAGACTTGATAGGGCTTTATCTAATGAAGAGATTAGGACAATTATTACAGCATTTGGAACAGGAATTGGGGAAGAGTTTGATATTTCAAAGCTTCGTTATAATAAGATTATTATAATGACTGATGCTGATGTTGATGGTTCTCATATTAGAGTTTTACTTTTAACATTATTTTATCGTTTCTTTAAGCCTATTATTGAAGAAGGACATGTATATGCGGCCCAACCTCCACTATTTAGAATTACTCATGGTAAGACACGTAAGTATGTTTTGGATTTAGCAGAACGTGATGAATATTTGGCAACTCTTTCTCCAAATACTAAATATGAGATAACTCGTATGAAAGGTTTAGGAGAAATGGATGCAGAAGAGTTAAATGAGACAACTATGGATATTACTAAGCGTGTTTTAAGACAGATTACAATTGATGATGCAGTTGCAGCGGATGAAGTATTTTCACAGCTTATGGGTGAAGAAGTAGCTCCTCGTCGTGAATTTATTGAAGAAAATGCAACTTATGCAACATTAGATGTTTAGGAGGTAAGTGGTTATGGATAGATTAGAACAAAATAATATAGTAAAAGAAGTAAAAGACTCCTTTCTTGATTATTCAATGAGTGTTATTACAGCAAGGGCAATTCCTGATTTAAGAGATGGTTTGAAGCCTGTCCATCGTCGTATATTATATTCAATGTATGAGTCAGGATATACACCTGATAAGCCTCATAGAAAAAGTGCTAAGACTGTTGGTGAGGTTATGGGTAATTATCACCCTCATGGTGATAGTTCTATTTACGAAGCAATGGTTAGAATGGCTCAAGATTTTTCATATCGATATATGCTAATTGATGGTCATGGTAACTTTGGTAATATTGAAGGTTATGGAGCAGCAGCTATGCGTTATACTGAGTCAAGACTTTCAAAAATATCTCTTGAACTTTTAAGAAATATTAATAAAAATACAGTAGATTTTACTCCTAACTTTGATGAATCTTCAAAAGAACCTGTAGTTTTACCTTCAAGGTTTCCTAATATTTTAGTTAATGGTACTACTGGTATTGCTGTTGGTATGGCAACAAATATACCACCTCATAATTTAAAAGAGGTAATTGATGGTTGTGTTGCTTATATCGACAATCCTGATATTGATGTAGATGGATTAATGCAATATATTAAGGGACCGGATTTTCCTACTGGAGCATCTATTTTAGGAAATAGTGGTATTAAAAAAGCTTATGAGACTGGTAGAGGTACTATTACTATTAGAAGTAAAGCTCAAATTGAAGAGAAAAATGGTAGACAATATATAATTATTGATGAAGTTCCTTATGGTGTTAATACATCTGAGTTAAAAAATAAAGTAGCAGAACTTGTTCATAATAAGACAATTGAAGGTATTTCTGATTATCATTCTGATTTAAAGGATGGTATTAAGATTACTATTACATTGAAGAAGGATGCCAATGCTCAAGTTGTATTGAATAAATTATATAAACATACACAGTTTCAAACTAGTTATGGAATAATTTTCTTGATGTTAGACCAAGGTGTTCCTAGAACTTTAGGATTAAAGGACATTATTGCAAAATATATTGATTTCCAAAGGGAAGTTATTATAAGAAGAACGCAATTTGATTTAGATAATGCAGAGAAACGTGTTCATATTTTAGAAGGTTTAAAGATCGCCTTAGATAACATTGATGAAGTAATTAAGTTAATTAGAGGTTCTAAGTCTGATGATGAGGCTAGAAGTGGCTTAATGAGTAAGTTTGGCTTAACTGAAATACAAGCGAATGCTATCTTAGAGATGAGACTTAGAAGATTAACTGGATTAGAAAGAGAAAAAATAGAGAATGAACTTAAGGATTTACTTGAGTTAATTGCTAATTTAAAAGATATTTTAAGTAGTGATGCGAAGATTCTTAATGTTATTAAGACAGAGCTTCTAGAGATTAAAGATAAATATGGAGATGACAGAAGAACTAATATTGATATGACAGCGATTGAATATATTGAAGATGAGTCTTTAATTCCAGTAGAAGATGTTATTGTAACATTAACTAATAAAGGTTATATAAAGAGATTAAGAGCAGATACTTATAAGAGTCAAAATCGTGGTGGTGTTGGAATTAAAGGAATGGCTACGAATGAAGAGGACTTTGTTAAACATTTAATTTCAATGAAAACACATGATTATATCTTATTCTTCTCTAATAAAGGAAGAGTATACAGACTTAAAGGATATGAGATTCCAGAGTATAGTCGTCAATCTAAAGGTCTACCTGTGGTAAACTTATTATCACTAGAAAACGGCGAAAACATAAGTTCGATAGTATGCTTAGACCCTTCTGTGGAAAACTATAAATATTTACTTTTTGTTACCAGAAATGGTCTAGTAAAACGTACGGAAATAAAGGAATTTGATAATATCCGTAAGAGTGGAAAGATAGCAATTGTTCTTAAAGATAACGATGAGTTAATAGCTGTGGATAAAACTACTGGTGAAGATGAAGTAATAATTGGTGCTAGCAATGGAAGAATGGTAAGATTTGTGGAAACTGAAATACGTTCTATGGGGCGTGGTACATCTGGAGTTAAAGGAATTGACCTTGATGGAAGTGTCGTTGTTGGTGCTAATGTTGTAACTGGAAATCAAGAAGTTTTAATTGTTACTGAGAATGGTTATGGTAAGAAAACAGATATAAATGAATATAGATTAACTCATAGAGGTAGTAAGGGTGTTAAAGCTTTAAATATGACCGATAAAAATGGTTCTATGGTGTCTCTAAATTGTGTTAATGCTGATGAAAGTGATAAAAAAGATGTAATGATTATTACAGATAGTGGTGTTATTATGAGAATGCCAATGGAACAGATATCTACTTTGAAGAGAGCAACTCAAGGAGTTAGGTTAATTCATTTAAAAGATGATCAAAAAGTTGCAACAGTCACGGTTGTTGATAAAGATGAAGAAGAAAGTACTAATGAAGAGTAACTTCTTCTTTTTTTAAGCTTTATATATCAATGTTTCACGTGGAACATATAAAGAAGTAGATGAAACTATATAGAGAAGCAGTAAAATTATTTCCCGGGAAATAATTTAGATAGAAGTAAGTATTAAATTTATCGTTTTTTTCAGCTTTATATATCAATCTTTCACGTAAAACATATAAAAAATTGATAAAACTATATAGAGAAGTAGTAAAATTATTTCCCGGGAAATAATTTAGGTAGAAGTAAGTATTAATTTTATACTTTATTTAAAGCTTATATACTAATGTTTCACGTGGAACATATAAAGAAGTTAATAAAACTATATAGAGAAGCAGTAAAATTATTTCCCGGGAAATAATTTAGGTAGAAGTAAGTATTAATTTTATAC
>CAMMMH010000012.1 GCA_946497955.1 uncultured Mycoplasmatota bacterium
ACCATACAATGCCTGATACTCTTCTTTTGCAGTTGTTATCAAACTTATAATTTCTTTACAATTTTCTTTTGCTAATACACGTTCATTTGTTGCAACATCACATCCATAAGTTGCTTGATGTGTGCTTAATTTATTATTTTTAAATATTTCTATAATTCCGTTATAATTTTCATTTCCATTACTATTAAGTTTTTCGCTAGAATATAAGTATATTAAAGAAATTCTATTATTTATATCAACTGAACTAATAATATTCTCATAAATTTTTTCATCTTGATTTAATAACAAAGATAAATTAATCTTTCTTATAACAATTTTATTTTCCTCTACATATTTTTTAATTATTTCTAATACTTCAAGCATATTTCTCACTTCCTTATTTCGATATTGTAATATAATGCACCTTCAATGTAAATAAAGTTTTTTAAATTTATAATTTTTGTAAGCATACTAAAGTAGTAGATAGCATATATACTTAAAAATTAATTTAATTCATTCCACCAGTCATTATTCTAAATTTAGTATTATTATTCCATATTTCTACTAACTTTTCAAAGTTAGTATCAGGATCTAACATTAATCTAGCAAGATTATCTAACTCAACATATTCTTCTTTACTTAATTCTAGATTTTTATCAATAATATATTTTGGTAAATGCAAAAATATTATCTCATTATTCATTAAAGAATGGAAATCATAAAACAACCCATGAAGAGCTCATTTTAAACCATAAGCTTTAGGTGTTGAAGAATAGTAAATTTCTTTATCAGATAATTCTTTATTTCTTAACTTTAAATATGCTTCTGCTCCAAAGATAAAGTTATCTCTAGGAATATCTAATAAATTAAAATCTATTCCATATTCTTTTAAAGTTTCATCATCAAAATACATATCAGCATCTACTAAAACCCATCTTCCTTTTTCCTCATTATAATACTCTGTAATCCAGTGGTCTCCTGCTCCATTACCTAAACAAGCATAGTTTGCAAAACCACTTCTTACTCTTGCAGGTATTTCTTTAGCTTTTAAAATTGATGCTAATAATATAGCTTGCTCTCTACAACAAACGTGTATTTTATCTTCTATAGGTCTATCTATAGTATAATTTTCATTTCTTCTTAATAGTTCTGCTAGTATGGAAATTGCAGTAGGAAATAGATCATTTTCAAAACATAGGCTTGTTTCTTCTATTTTAGTCATATCTCCATAGAAGGAATTAGCATTATTTCTCTCTTCTTTATCTTTCATATCAAAAGGATGAATAATCTGATGCCTTTGAAGATAACATAATTCTTTAATATCATTAGGTAAAGATCTAGCAAAATCTTTATATAATCCTAAATCAGTATATAGACTAGTTTTTTTATAAAAATTAAGTATTTCTTTAGTAACCATATAATAACCTACCTTTCTAAATATATCACTTTGTTTTATTCTTTTAATTCATAAATGTTCTCCAATAATTTTATCCATCCAAGTTTTAACCATAAATTAATTTCTTCATAACTTTGTACATTAATACTTGGCATTCTTAATATTACTATTTGAATATTTTTATTATAAATTAAATTTTGCATTAAAGCGAAAGTTAATTCAGCAAAAGTTTCTGCACCAATATAACCATCTATTTGTTCTTTAGTTTCATTCATAACAAATAACATATCTGCCCTTGTTATATTTTCAAAAAAATCTTTATGTATTTTAGGATATAGTCCCATAAATTTTTCTTTTTCTATTGGTCTAGGATAATCCAATATATTAAAGCCTTTATTTTCAAAATATTTTATCCAAAAGTTTATACTATCTTGAAGTTTAGCACTTCCAGAAATAACTACTCTTTTCATTTATTTTCTCCTTTAACTCTTTCTTCTACTTCAAAATATTTAACAAATAGTTCATCTCTTAATTCTTACTTATCATTATTATTTTTCATTACCTTACCCTTTATTTTATTTTCTTTATTTCTTCTATTTCATTTTGGGATTCCTTTAACTTCTCATTATATTCTTTCATAATAGAATAAAAATCTTGTCCAATAGAATAGAAATCTATTTTTATATGATTATTAATCTTTCCTGTTTCTTCATTTATACTTATAGCATCCATTCCTCTTCTACTTATAGGAGGCATACTCTTAATCTCAAAAAAATGAGTTACTCCCATAATATTATCTTTAGCAAACCTATCAACTAAGTCAGTAGTAAACTGTTTGGTAAAAATATCACTATAAATACTTGGAATACCTAAATTTAAGTGTTTTTCAGTATTATTATTTAACATAATATATACAGTACACATTTTCTCTTTTTCTCCATCTATTTTATTAGAACTAAAAATCATATTACCTGATATGTTATCATCACTTAATATTTGCTCTAGATATTCTATCATTACTCTTGATTTATCTATAGCAATTAATTCTGCTTCTTGTTTTTTCATTTTTTATCTCTCCTTTTCTTGATTTTATCATATTAGTTTAATTTTTACTACAATATAGAAAATAATTAATTTTTATTATATAATTTTAATATCAGAAGTATTGGAGGATTAGTTATGAAAAATATAGCAATATTTGGAAGTTCAAGATCTGGAAAATCCACTCTATCAAAAATGATTTGTAAAAAATATCCTCAATATCACATTATTATTGGTGATGATATTAGATATGCTTTTCAAGTTGTTTTACCTAATAACCAGATTAGTAATAAAGGTGGAAATGGTATGAAAGATGACTTTCCTAATTTTCTTGCCTGTCTATTTTATAAAAGCATAAAGAGAAATAAAGGTATATTTAATTATATAGTAGATACCTGTAATATGACTCCTGAGAAAGCTAAAGAGTTATTTAATAGAGATGATACTATCATATTATTTTTAGGAACGCCTAAACAAACTATTAAACAACATTTTGACGAAGTAAGAAATTATGAAACAAATAAAGATTGGACTTATGATAGAACTGATGAAGAAATAATAGAACACTCTAGACATTCTATAGAAAAAAGTATAGAACAAGAAAAAGAATGTAAGAAGTTAAATATTTGGTATGTTGATACTTCTTTTAATAGAGATGAAGTATTAAAAGATACTTTAAATACTATAGAAAAAATGATTATAGAAAAGAAATAATGGAGGTAGAACATGAATATTGATTTAGAAAATATATTTGATAAATGTATATTATATAAAGATAAAATTAAAAATAAGAGCTTAAAAGAGTGTTGTGGAAGGATATTAATAGACTACAAAGATAAACTTATTAAAAAGCCTGGTACAACGACATCTCATCACTATTTTGAAGGTGGACTTTTATATCATACCTATTGTGTAACTAGAAATGCTATAACTATATTGGAATTATATCCTAATTTAAATGTAGATTCTGATTTAGTTATATTTGGTGCATTGTTGCATGATATTGGAAAAACTAAAAATTATACTGATTGGGATAATAAGTCTGAATATAAATATAATGGATCTCAACTTTTAGGTCATTCTTATGAAGGTACACATATAGTGGAAAACTATTTATCAGAATATGATTTGAATGAAGAATTTAAAAATCAAGCTTTACATATGATAGGCAGTCATATGACTGAATTTAGTGATTGTGGAACACTTGTTTTACCAAAAATGTTAGAAGTTATCATTATTCACTTTGCTGATAAAATTGATTCTACTTTAGAACCAGCACACAATGTAATAAACCAAGTAGGAAAAGGAGAAAAATATAAAACTTGTAATGGTCCTAGAGATTACTATAAATCTCTTAATCCTGAATACAGAGATTTTTAATGACTATAACTATTTTCTTCATATAATTTACACAGTATATTAAAAAGAACTTAATTATGATGTGAACCCCATTTGGGAGACATCATAATTAAGTTCTTTCTTTATATTATACAACTACATTTTTGAAGATTTACCATCATTAGAATAATCAAATTCATCAAAACTATTGTCATCATAATCATTATTGTATTCTCCCATGGACATCTCATCAATAATTCCACCACCTAATAATTCAATAACACTTCTAGCTTCTGCTTCTCCTTTTTTATCAATTAATTGTTTTAATAAAGCAGGGCCACCTAAAGCATTAATTACAGTTTTAGGATATGCCTGTACCCAGTCAGGTAATGAAGAAACATCTTGTTTTTCTGAAGAATCAAATGAAAGTTCATCTTTTTTCTGCTCTTTTAAAAATAAACTTGTAGATTCAACTGTAGAAATTTTTTCTCTTAACTCGTCAAGTTTATCACAGTTTTCTTGTGATAATCTTTCTTCTTCTCCCCATGCATAGGCATTTATTCTATCTTTATCTAATACCTCATACATAAAATTTTGAACTATAGGCATTAATTCTTCATCATCAGCAAAAGTGTTAGCAACTAATTGAATATACCCATCTAATGATGTAACATCTTTAGTTTCAGGTTCTCCACCATATCTACTACTCATCTCTTGAAACAGCATTTCAGGAATACCAATATCATCCCTATTGTATCTTTCACTTTCTTCATTTGAGTTTGTTTAAAATACATTACCATGCTGTTTAGATATATCTACCTCTTCATAATCTCCTTCACCATCAATTTCCATAGTTATTGAATCGCCATCTGGCATATAAGATAATAGCTTACTCATATCCTCATCAGCAGAATACCAACTTAAATTTCTAGTACATGATAACTCAGTATAATTATCACTCATTTCACAATTATCAAAATCAAACCGTATTATAGAATTAGGAATAATCATTTTAGCTAATTTGTGAAATTGTTTAGGATGTCCTCCTTTATATTTTATTTGGAAATCTCCTCCCCAACTCATATTTATAACCTCCTTTGAAGACTTCTTATATCAAGAATAACATAATACACATATTTTTAATTTATTAAAGCATTTTATTTACATAAATTTCACATTTAGGAACCTTTTTCACTATCAACTACTTGTTAGAAACAAAATTATATATTTCTTCCCAAGAATATACTCTATCTAATTTTGTTTCAACATTCATATTACTTTTACTAGTAAATAATAAAGTTTTTATACCTAACTCACTAACTTTATTGCAATTATCAATAGAATCATCAATAAATAGATCTATATTTTCTTTCTTACAAACTTTATCTTTATCAAAACTACAAATTAGTTTATCATAATTAATATTATTATCTTTTAACTCTTTAATGGTTGTCTTATATTCATCAGTATATAATGATTTATTTCTTGCTGTAATGATTATTATTTCATGTCCTAAATCTCTTATCTTATTAATGTATTCAGCAACTTTAGGTTTAAATGGTGTATTAGGTATAACATCATCATAATATGTTTTAGCAAAAGCTAATTCTTTTTTCTTCATCTCTGATGGGAACGTACTATAAGAAATATTATTATCTTTTAGATAATTAATATCTACTTTAAAATATTCTGCTATATATGGCATTAAATAATCAAATGTGTCGGTCATTGTATCATCTATATCAATTCCTATTTTCATAATTCAAACTACTCTCCTTTCATTTATCAATAGCATCTTACTTTGCACTTTCTAGATACTTTTCTGTTTTCTGTAAGTAATAAGCAGATACTATTAAAAAGAACATTGATATTGAAACTATTATTGATAAGATATTAACATTGTAAAAATATGTATAAAGAACATAAGCGACAGAATAACTAATAACTTGTCCTATTAACATATAGATATTAAAGAAAATATCATGTTCTCTATTATACTCTTTTAGTTCTTTATTATCTATAGAGGCATAAACAATACTACAACTTTCTGACTCTATAACTGTACCTAAAGTGTTCATAAAAATATAATATAACATTAGAGTTATAAAACTAGGATAATAAACTAGTATTACTGATGCTATAAAGCTTAAGATAGATATTGGTACATAAAACTTCTTTGACTTATTTTTCTTATTTACTATCTTTAAAAGAGATAAAGCAAATATAGAAAGAATTGCAAATAAAGTATTATATGCTCCAACACTTAACTCCGAATTAAGTCTTAAAAATAGTATTACAGGTAATAAGTCTGTTATAACTCCTTGAGATGATATTCTTCTAAAGAACATACAATTATAAATATCTTTAATATGAGGATATTTTTTTATTTTGTGATAAAATCCTTTTAAATCCAATTTTTTATCTGCTATATAAAAGTCCTTTAATCTTGTAGATATTATAATAATTATTAAAGCTTCTATTCCTAAAATAACAAATAACATATTATAAGAGAAACTTTCAATAATAAAACCAGAAAATACAGGTGTTAGAATAGTTGCAAGTGATGATAAGATATTAACATTAGCAAGAAAATTACTCATTGTTTTTTTATTATTAGATCCCATTATAATCATTTCATAAGGTGCTGCATAACTTACTTTTTCTAAAGCATATAATATTCTAAATAGATAAATATACTTATAGATATTTTCTTTTAAAGTTAGCAGTAAAATAATACAAACAATTAATTCTATAAAGCTAGAGTTATATATAATTTTAGCATTTTTATTATTAATAAATCTAAGTATTAAAAAATTAAAAATAAATTCAAAAATAATTCCTACTAAATTGTATTTAATTACTAATCCTACATCATTAACAATAGATAAAACATAGATATTTAAAAATAAAGAAAAGAATACTGATATAAACTTTCTAAAAAACACTATTAAAGCAATGGTATTGTTATTTTCTTTATTCATTATTAGACTCCAACATATACCTAGTCTTTATCTTCTTCATACCTAAAGTTTCATAAAAGTAGTTAGCAGGCATCTCATACCAACATTCTAACTCTATTCTATAGTGTTTATTTTGTAATTCTTTTATTATTTTTTTACCAATACCACTTTTTCTATACTCTTCTATTATATATAAAACATTAATATATAATATTTTACTATTATCAATATCTGACTTGGTAATTTCATATTCTAAAATACCTATATTTTTATTATCTTCTTTAATAAGAAACTGATGATAATTCTTATTATTTAAATGTTTTAGAGCATCTTCTTTATTATATCTATCTACTTTATTATCAAATAATCCTAACTCTTTAGCATACTCTTGATGGAGTTTAATTAAATCTACTTTATATTTTGCAAACAACTCTACATCTTTTTTTGTTTTTAACTCTTGTAACATACTATCACTACCTCACTATAATACTTTTTTATTTATTTTAAATGGTACAAAACCAGACAAAACTAACAATCCTATGCAAAAATACATTAATTTTGGTAAGCTTCCAGTTAAGAAGAAACCTATCACTAAAATAATTGCACGAGAAGCATTTAAAAAGAAAGCATTACTACATATATAAGTTGTCTTATCTAAATCATAACCTAAAAGATAATAGTTATTGTTAGAAACAATACTGAAAAATTGTTTTATAAATCCCTCTATTAAGACAACAACTAATACTACTTCTGTAGTAATATTTATTTTAAATAAATAGACAAGACATAATAAAATCGTACTTAATAATAAATAGCTTTCTCGTTTCTTATCTATTTTATTAGATATAAAATAAATAAAAATAATACTTGCTAAACCTAAAAGAAAATTTGTAAATCCTGCAAAAGAATAGGTATTTGAAACATAGATATATAAATATATTGAAAAGAAATTACCCATTACAGTTGATGCTTCTCTTAAAAACATATGAAAAAGTGTTGTTTTAGGTACTACTTTAAAATATGTTAATAGTGAGCCTTTAGGTTTTTTCTTTCTTTTTTCATCTATTTTAAATACATAAAAAACTGCTATAATCATAAAAATACTAGAAGTAATAAATAAAGGTATAATACTAAAATAATCAAGAATAAAAGATGATATTAAAGAAGATAATATTTCTGCTACTTGACCTATAATTAAGATTATTCCTACCTTCTTCCCTACTTTTTTATCGTCTAAAGTATTAAACTCAAGACTGTGTTTTAAATTCCAATAAAATGTTGCATAGGTAGTAAATAAAATAGCATTTAGTATTAAATCTATAAATGAATTTAAATAAAATATTAATTGTGTATATGTAAGTATAAAAAATAATAAAGACATTGATATTAATATTTTATTACTAAATCTATAACTAAATTTAAGCGATAAAGGTTGTAAAATTAAATAGCATAAATGTACTATTAATTGCCATAATGCTAATTCTACTAAAGAAAAGCCATGCTTATATAAATAAATTAAATTAAACATGCCCATAAGATTTTTAGAAAGAGATGATAATAATATAAATATTCTAGAATAAATAATATTTTTACTATTAGTTGAACTTACTAGAGTATTTACCACTCTTACCACCTCTAATCTTTGTATATTGATAATTATATTGTACTATAGAATCATTATTTTTAATATATTTATATTTTTTATTCCATAAATGAACTTGGATGATATGCTGTTATTCCTAACCCTTCTGCTTTTCTTAAGACATCTAATCTATCATCTACAAAAACTACATCTTCTTTATTAATATTTAAATGTTTACAATATTCTAATATTACTTCTGGTTTTAACATTGTAGATGAGATGAAACAGATATTTTCATGTTTTATATTAGGATAATTTTCTTTTAACCAAGTATATTTTTGTTCTATTTCATTATTAGTTACAATTGTTCCTAATATAAATACTTTATTAGAATCTAGATTACTAACTATCTTTTGCATAGTTTTTAATGGTCTTGCTTTCGAGAAAAGATTAGAAAATAATAAATCTTCTAAAGTTTGACATCCTAATTCAGGACAACCTCCACTATATAATTTATCATTATATCTATACTCTGATAATGTTCCATCAACATCAAAGAATACATATTTATCTTTTAATTTTTCTAACATAACTTATACTCCTTTAACATATTCAATTATTTTAATTTCTCTTTAATTATATAACATTTAATGTTTTTGTAAAATAAAAAATTAAAATATAAAAGTATAAAAAATTGACACACTCACTATTCTAATTTGTAAATGATAATAACAAGTGATATAATTTATTTACTTAAAATAATAAATGTGAGGTAATTATGAAAACAAAAATTTTAACTAAAGATGAAGTAAATGATTATATTGATGATATAGATAAAATTCATTTAGAAAATGCTTATCCTAATGATTATTTAATAGATGATGATTATATAATTAATGCTGATAAGATTTTTTTAGTATTTATGGATAATATAGTTGTAGGTTATGCTTCTATTAACAAACATGAATTAATCCCTGATGAGGGTAGTGATTTTAATATTGAAATATCTCCAAACAACATAAAAATAATGCAATTAGCTATTAAGAAAGATTACCAAAACAAAGGCATTGGTACATACTTAATCACCTATATAAAAGATTATGCAAAGATTAATGATATTGATTATATTTATCTATACTCTATGAAAGATAATGAGAAAGGAAAGAATTTTTACTTAAAAAATGATTTTGTTTTAAGTGGTATATGGAGTACAGACGAATATAAAGGCATAAAAGATTTCAAATCTTTTTTCTACTCATATAAAGTAAAGTAAAAAAGAGACATTTATATATAAAATGCTCTATTTTTTTACTCAATAATTATATTTAATATTTTTCTTTAATATCTTATATATTTCATAAACTATTACTAAACTAAAACAAGAAAGCCCTAATAAAAATACCATTACATAAGTAAGATTATCTTTTAAAAGTATTAAAGTAATTAAACCACTCACTATTAATTTTCCTAATTTTCTAGTGAAGTTTAGTTTATTCATCATAACTTCATGGTCACTAGGATTAGTATTATCAAGTAATAACTCTTTAATATAATTATCAAAAGGATCTCTTATAGCAAGAAACATACAAAAGCCTATGCTCATTAAAATGATACCAAATATTTTAAATGGTAGAAAGTTTCCTATTAAGATAAGAGTAAATGATATAAGCAGACTATATCCTATAATAGATAAGATTTTACTTTTATACTTTTCATAAATTGTAATAAAGAAGTAATTAGCAAGAACTCTAGCAATTCTTGAAGCACTTATTATTATAGTTAAAATAATAGAAACATTTTCAAGTGTTAAAAAACTATCTAGTTTGTACTGAATAAAAAGTTTACTATTGTTCTGTCCTAAATCAATAATAGAATAACCAATAGCAAAAAGAAGTAAGAGTAAGAAAACAAGATGGGTAATTTTAACTTTTCTTTTATCTTTCTTTATTACTTTATTATTAGGTGTTTTAACTTCATATAGAAAGTTTACTAAGAATAAGTTAATAACGCAGAAGATTAAGCAACCTATCATTGGTAAATAAGGATTTATATTGAAAAGAAAGCCTGATATGAAAGCAGTAAACATAGTGACAACTGCATAAATTAAAGTATATTTATTTTGTATTTCTAGAAATCTATCTTCCTCTTTTAAAAGGGTTAAATTTTTTCTAAGTATAACTGCATCCATATATTTAAAGTAAGCATACGATTCATAAAGAATAGAGCCTATTAAAATAGTAAAATAATTATTCCCAACAGTAATTAAGAAAGCCCCTATAAAAAGAACAGTAACACCTACTTTTACAGAGTTTAAAGCACCTATTTTGTTAATTATCTTCATAACTAAAGGGTTTAATAGAAGCATAACAAATATACTAATTGTTGTAAGAGAACTTATCTCTAAAGCACTAAAATGTTTAACTTCTGTTAAGAATAAAGTATTAATTGCAATATAGAAAATTAAATCCCCACTTAAGCCTGCAAATAAAGGATATATTTTATTACTTAAGATTATTCTTCTTTTGTTTACAATCATAACTAACATTACTCCTTACTATTATCTCTTCAAGTATAACATAAAAACGAATTCAGGAGACTGTAAAATAATTAAATTTTGATGTTTTACTAACTTCATAAGCATTCCACATATTATTATGATTAGAACCTGGATCTGCCATTAATATATCATTACCATTAATTCCAGTTACTGCAACCCAGTGCTGATTACCTGGAGTTGCTCCTTTAACTTCAACAGTAAGAAAATAACCACTATTAAAATATTGTGTAATTAATTGTAATTTTTCTTCTTTTGTTTTATTTTGTAAATTAACTTGTCCTCCATATTTAAAACTAGGTATTATTTTATTAATAGCATTATATTGTAAATTACCATTGCTATCAAAACCATTTTCCTTATTTAATGCCTCTACAAAAGTACCAGGATTAAAAGGATTAATACCAGTTTCAATACCAGATTTATCTATTAATATTGCAATAGATGTAACCAAACAACCTATATCTTTAATTGTACTATTAGTATTACCTATTTTAACATTAGCCCACTCTATATCAGTTTGTTTCCAACTACTATAGTTATCACTATACCCAAGTCCATATATGACACCATTCCACAAAGAATCATACTCTGAACTATCAAGTTCTCTTAATTGACTAACCTGTGTTGGATTTAAATTATATTGTAAAATCATTTCATCCAACGTTTTAGATGTAATAGTTATATGAAGTACTCTCTTTCTTACCTCTTTAGGAGTTTCTAAACTATTAACTCCTTGCTCTATTACTTGTTCTTCTCTAACCTCAGAAGATAAAATATTCATATCCCAAAATATTTGCTTAAAAGACATTTTTTTAACCTCATCAACAGTTATTACTTCTTTTTCATTTATCCCACCTGTTTGAACTACTGCATAAATGATAATAATATCTTTCCAAGAAGCCATACTACCCTCTAAAACATAATCATCATGAGGATTTTGACTTTGTATTGCTTCTAACCTATTAGTAAATTCTAGATTACATTCTGAAATAACATCACTAATAGTAAGAGCATTTTCACTCGTCTCTGCACCACTTAAAAATATTCCAAAAATTGAACTACATAATAATCCTATTAAGCATATTACTATTACAATTACTACAATAATCCATCCTCCAGCAATTAAGGCAGTGATTAAAGCTTTAGTACCTAAAATAATAGCTTTAGCAGAATTAACAAAAGCCTTACCTGTTTTCTTTAATGTTGAAAGTTTATTTTTAAATTTAGATATTTGTAACTTTCTTCCCATTTTACTTACATTGTTATTCTTAACTAAAGAAAATGCTTTTTTCTGATTTAATACATCATTTTTTAACTTTATTGATTTTACATTCATCTTATCTGAAATATCTTTTATTTTTTTCTTTTTAATCTGTTTATTTCTTATATCCTTTATCTTAACTTTAGCTTTCGTAATATTATCTTTTGTTGTTTTAACAGACTGATTACCTTTTTGTTTTATCTTACCTGAATTATTATAAATATATTTAGCAGAATCAGTAATTCTATTAATAGCATACTCACTAGCATCATTTTCTTTACTTTGTACTGTATCTTCACTTTTCTCTTTAAATTTTGTAATATTATCTTTTGTTTTTTGAGTAGCGATTACTCCTTTATCTAACTTTTTTATTGTACCCTTTATTATCTCTCTATTCTTTATATCAGACAAATTATTCTCCTGGCTTTGTTGTCATTAATTTGTATAATCTAGTATTTTTTGGAAATCGATTTATAAAAGGTACAAGTGAACTTCCATATCTAATCAACCCACACCCTGCTTCTGAATTAGTAATATATGACATTTGCTCGTCAGAAATATTTAAAAGTTGTGCTAATCTCTTCCTATCACTAGATGCTTGATTAAGCATAACTATAAACTCACTATTAGATAACATTGTAGAAGCTTCTACAGATGATAATAAATATTCTACATTTTGTGTTATTGCTGTTGGATAAGCATTTCTTTTTCTAAACTGTCTCCATGCAGAATTAAAGAATGTTGCTGAATATTCATTTTCAAAAAGAACATGAATTTCATCAATAAAAATATGAGTTCTTTTACCTTTTCTATAATTTTCTGATACCCTATTTATTAAAGCATCTGTTATAACTAGTAAGCCCATAGTCTTTAACTGTTTTCCTAGTTTGTAAATGTCATAAGATATTATTCTACTATTAGTATCTACATTAGTTGGATGTGCAAATACATTTAATGATCCACTTGTAAATAATTCTAGTGACAAAGCTAACTCATGAGCCTCTTTTTCATCTTGTTCTAATAATTTTTCTCTTAATGTTATTAAAGTTGGCATTTCGCCAGTTTTATTATAATCATCATATACTAAAGCAGTACATCTATCAATTATAGATTTTTCTTTAGGTCCTAATCCTTTTTTATCTAGTTGTTCAAACAAAGATAAAATAAACTCTGACTTATCTACAACTGGATTAACTCCATCGCCATACCCTTCAGTCATATCCATAGCATTTATATGGTCACGACTACTAGCAGAAATACTAATAACTTCTCCTCCTAAAGCTTTAACTAATTCTGAATATTCTCCCTCAGGATCACAAATTAAAATATCATCTTCTGTAGATAAGGCTAAAAATGTTATTAACTCTTTTGCACTAAAAGATTTACCACTACCAGGTACACCTAATAAAAAAGAGGACTGATTTAATAAGTTCTCTTTATTGACTAAAATTAAATTATGACTAATTGCATTCTCACCATAATAAATACCACCTTTATCTAATATTTCTTGTACTCTAAAAGGATTTAAAACAGCAAGACTTTCTGTAGTCAAAGTCCTTAAATTATTAATCTTTCTAACCCCTATAGGCAAAGCTGTATTTAAGCCATTCATCTGTTGATACCTCAAAGGTACTATCTGACACAAATGTTTTCTAGCAACAATTAATATTGTTTCTGTATCTGCTTCTAATTGTTCTTTAGTATCAGCAGCAATAACCAATGTTAAGTTTGCAAACATCATTCTTTGGTCTCTTGTTGTTAAGTCATCTAAAAACTCTTTACTTTCTTTTCTTTGTTGTTCCATATCATAAGGTACAACAGCACTAAAATTATTGTTAGCATTTTGTTTTCTTTGCCAGTTGGTAATATTAGTTTCAACACCTAATAATCTATTTTCTACTTCTTTAACAGCTTCATCAGTAGGTATAGGAATTATATCTATACTCATCATCATATTTTGATTCATATCAGTAAGTTCTGCTATCATACTATCTTTTATAAAACTAGCATATTCTTTTAAGAAAAAAACTCTGCCAAATTTTTTCCCCATCTCAAAATAATCACTTTTAAAGGAAAAGCCATCTGGACATATATAATCTTTAAAGTTATGTCCTCTTTTCATCATTTCATGAATATCTAGATTATAATTAGTTTCTTCTCCTATTCTATAAAAATCATGAAGTAGTTTTAATTTCTCATAAGCATTTAACTCTACACATTTACTACCTAACTTTGCAAGATGTGAAACTATCTCATTACCAATTCTTCTAAAATAATTCTTTGCTTCTTCATAATCTTTCTTTACAACAGAAACCGTTAAATAAATTTCTCTTTTCATTCCATTAGCACCAAGTGCTTTATCTAATAACATCTGATTATATTCTTGTCTATATATATCTAAACCATCTTGTTTAAAAGGTAATAGTATTTCTTTTTCAAAATCTTTTTTATTAATTCTTCTTAATGCAATAGTAATCTTTGTTGTAGCTCCGCTATCAAAACAATTTAAAAGTTCTGAATAGTTTAAGAACATTGATTCTTTATCTTCTTTTGAAGCAACTGCATAATTTATATCACTAAATTTATAAGTGAATGAATATTTATTTTTCCCAACTAAAAAAATACCATCATCATATATTCTTTTGATAGGTATTGACTGTTGAACGTTTTTAGGAACACTAAAATCTTCTCTTTCCTGTTTTTGCATAGTTAATAACGATTTAATCATTTTTTCTTCAACTCCTCCTTTTCTATTTTTTCAAAATAAGGTTTAACTGCCTCATAATAAATATTTTCTGATTCGAACTTTAACTGCCTAGGAGTTAAAATTTCAGAAACAAAAAAAGCCATAAGAAATTGTTCTAATGGCATTCCATTAAATTTAAAAAAGCCTAACCCTGCAAAAGGTAAAGCTCCTAATATACAAATCCAAGAAACAATTTCTTTATTTAGATAATCACTTGTTGCAAAATATAACACTACTGCAATTGCACAAGCACATATAGAAAAAAAGAACTGTCGTAAAGACAGTCCAAAGAATATACTTTCAGTATAATTTCTAATTTCTCTATTTATTTTAACTTCCATTTTTTATCTATTCCTTTCTTTATCTTTGTGAGTTTTTTTCCTCTCCTCTTCTCTTTCATAATCAAAATCTAATTCTATCCCCATAATATTATTATCTATTGTTCCATCATTGAAACGAACAATATATCTGTCATTAAAAACATCTTTTCCCTTTAAAAGTCCTATTACTTCTACAATTTCTCCATTGTGATGAAAATCAGAAGCAAATTTAGTTTTAAATAAAGCTTTTTCATTATTATAGTTTTCAAAATTATCATTATCTTCTATATAAATATATAAATCTTTCTCTTCAATTTTACTCATATATTTCTCCTACCTTTCTTTATTTATAAAAACATCTGCTAAATTGCCACCATTAAGTACATTATCATAACTTTCTATAGCTTTTTCTTTATCTTTATCAAAATAATAAGCATAAGCCCAACTTAATTTATCTTTATCTTCTTGATAATGAAAAGCTATTATATATTCTTTTTGATTTCCAATTGTTTTTTCAAGTAATGCAACTTTATCAGTCTTTCTATAACCCTTATCTATAATAATAGTATTTCCATTATAAACTTTTTCTTTATATCCTATAGTTTGCCTATACAACTCTTCAATATCTGATTTATTAATATCTACCCATAATTCTAATTGTGAATATGCCTGTTTTGATTTATTTTGATATTCACGAGACTCCATAAATTTTGTGGCTAGATTAGAACAAAATTCATAA
This sequence comes from uncultured Mycoplasmatota bacterium, assembly GCA_946497955.1. Lineage (GTDB taxonomy): Bacteria > Bacillota_I > Bacilli_A > RF39 > UBA660 > Onthousia. The sequence continues at coordinate 15,920 of CAMMMH010000012.1, forward strand.
TTAATGTCATTTTCTTTATAATCATATTTTTTTATTAAATCAGATACTAAATCACTACCTAAAATAAATATATAGTATGACTTTTCAAGTGGATCTTGATAATAATGCATAATATTTGGAGTTCTTCCCTTTATTGCATCATCAATTGTCTCTTTAGTAATATTATTATTTTTACAATATTGTAAATATTTTTGAACTCCTAACTTGTTATTAATATCAGTTGGATACATTTCATCTATTACGTTCCATAACCCATAATTTGAATCCATACTTATATATTCAATATGATAACCATCTTCTAATTTTCCAAAAAAATCATCATCATTAAAAAGTGCCTCAAAAATTTCACAATAATCCATTGATGATTTTTTTATATTAGAATTAAATTCTAAAATTTCATCATAGTTAGTAGCAATAGCATGAACATCACCTGTTTTAGAATTTAATAAAATATAATCTATTTCTTTATCTCTGTGGTCTTCACTCTTTTTTAATATTTTTTCCATTTTGTTTTTTAACTTCTCTATAGTTTTATCCATAAATTATCTTTCTATGTCTCTTTCTTTTTTTAATTTTCTATCATCATTAAAAGAGGTAGCCAAATCAGCATAACCCAAAATTTTATATTCACCATTATCAGTTTCTAAAACACTTTTTAAATTATATTGCTTTATCTCATTTTTCAAACAATCAACATCTTTTTCTGTATATCTATTAGCAAATGACTCCTTCCAGTCGTCATAATCAACATAGCACATAGAGCAATTAGATATACAAACTTCATCATAAATTTCTTTTAATAATTTTGAACACTTTGAAATTTTTGGTAGATTAACATATTTATTAAAGTTTTGGCACACTAACATTGTAAGTATATCGTTAGTACTATTATTTTTGTTTTTACTTAGTGCATTAACTATTTTTGGATCAAAACTTGCTATTATATGTGCAAGTGCTTTGTTATCTTGATATAAAATAGCCTCACATCTAACATCTCCTAAATCACTATCTAAAATTCCAAGTACTTTTACTGATCTTAATTTAGTCTTTTTTTTATATGGATTATTATAATATTTTTCATCAATATTTTCTTTATAGTAGTTTAAATATTTTTCTAATCCAATTTTATTATCAATCTCTTCTTTTTCTACTACATCAATTAATGATAATATACCATCATGTAGTTCTTCTTTTATAAATTCAATTTCATAACCTTGTTCTAAATAATAAAAAAAATCAGCATCTAAATCAAAGTCCCAGTCTAAAATCATTTCAAATTTAATATTAAATTCATTTTTAAATGGACCTATTTTTACCACTTCTCCATTATCATCATTTGCTATTACCACTTTTTCTTTTGTATGCGGATTATAAAATATAATATTGATTTCTTTATCATATAAATCTTTATTATGTTTTAAAATATTATTAATTGTTTCTATCATCTTACCTTATCACCTCCTAATTTCTTTGATTTTTTATATATCTTTTAATTATTTTTATAATCCCATCATCTCCCTTATAATTCTGTCTGACATTTTAACAGTACCTACTAACACTAACATATTAAATATTAACTCACATACATAAGACCACACTTGAGTAACTGCCGATGCACTAGGATCAACTGCTGGTGGACTTGTCGCAAATAAAGAAAATATTATACAAGCCAATACTATTATTGCTCCCTCTAAACATACTGCTGTAAAAGATTTTGCAAAACTTTTTCCTACATTTTGTGTAGGCTCTCCTGCAAAAGTTGATAAAGGAATAGGAGCTAAAGCAACATACATATACAATTTAAAAAAACGTCCATAAACTGTTAAAATCATTATAAATGATAAAACTGTAATAAATAGACCACCTATCAATGTTACTGCCCACAAAGGTATCGAATCGAAAAAATTACAACTCTCTATAGCAGTTATAATCTCATTAGGTAGTACAGTTTGTGTCATTGTTGTAAAACCTGCTGTTGTCATAATAGTTGACATTAACCCCTGTACTATTTTAAATATTGCTAACATTACATCCAAACCATAAGTTACAGCACCCTTTGCAATAGCAAATCTTACAAATAATTTAACAGCATGTTCTGGCTTTTTAACCTCTGAAAAAGAGCCACAAGTTTTAATTACCCCAGATAAAAAAAACAATACCAATAGTGCTAAACCTATCGCTTGTACTGCACCATTTATTTTAAGTATTACAGTCCATATCTCTCCGCCTTTAAAAGCCTCTGGTGACTGAGTAATTAAGCTCCATATTTCCCCTAATTTTTCATTCCATGTTTGTAAAGCATTATTTAGATTATCAGTCACCCAATTGCCACTTAAAATAAACAACAAACCACCTCCTTATAGAATAGTAATAGTTATCCAGCTATTAAGTTTAAAATAGTCTCTGCAAACATAATAATTAAACCACCTGCAAAAAACATAAAACCACTTGCTCTTTGCGAAGCATCATGGCTTGTAAAAGATAAACCAATTTGTACTATTGAATAGCCAACAATGATACCTCCTATAACTTTAGTTAATTGAAATAAAAAACTAGATAAGTTGTTTACTACTGAAATAGGATCACTATCTGTAGCAAAAACATTAGGAGTAATGATTATCATTACTCCCATCATAAATATAAATAATGCAAACATTTTAACTCTTTCTTCATAACTTAATATATTCATTTAAAATCCCTCCTTAAATATTCATCCATATCTTCACTAGAAATAAATTCATAATTGCTATCATCATTTTTAATATTAGTAAAACTATAATTGCTTATATCATAGTCAATAGTTATACTGGCAACTGCATTATTAATTGTTCCATGTTCGTATGCTTCACTTTTACCATCAGTTGTAAAATATATATTAGGATGTTTTAAGATATTATATTTAAAGTCTTTAATCGGTCTTTCTCCTCTTATAAATAAAAGAGCATACTTATTGTCCAACATTCTTACTTCATCTGGTGTAAGTAAATCTCTTCCAGTCTGCTGATAATTTGTTGAAAAACTACCATTTCTTCCATGACTCTTACCATAAGTATTTAAATCCAAATTTTCTTTACCCATAAGTTCACTTACGTACTTATGAGTAGATTGCTCATTTCCTCCAAGATAAAGAAAACTATCACAATTTCCTACTATTGATTCCCATTGTTTTTCAAACAAAGCCTTTAACTGTGCTAAATTTTGCAAAATAATACTAACTGATACTTCTCTACTTCTCATAACCGATAAAATCTTATCAAAATCATCTGGCAAACTAACGTTCGCAAATTCATCCATAATAAAATGTACATGAACTGGCAATCTACCTCCATATTTATGATCTGCTATATAAAAAAGTTGTTGAAATAATTGTGTGTATAAAATACTGACCAAAAAATTAAATGACGTATCATTATCAGGAATAAGAGCAAATAAAGCTGTTTTCTTCTCACCTAGAGTTTCTAGTTCTAATTCATCCGTCATTGTCAACATTGATAAACTCTTTAAATTAAACTTTTCTAACCTAGAAGCAAGAGTTATCTGTATTGACTTTAAAGTTTTAGCAGAACCACTATGATAATCACGATAATATTTTAAAGCAATATGTTCTGGATTTTTCATTTCTAACTTTTCAAATAAAATATCAAGAGGACTTAAATACATATCATCATCTTCTCTAACATCTCCTGCTCTTAACATCTCCATTACCATTGAAAAGTTCTGTTCATCTTCTGGGGCTTCATACCAAAGATAAAATACTAAAGATAACAATAACATGGAAGCAGCCGTATCCCAAAAAGGATCATTAGACTGACTTCCTTTAGGTGTAGTAGATTTAAATAAATTAGTAACTAACTTTTGTACATCATTATCATTTTTTAGATAAACAAAAGGATTATAGCAATGGCTTTTATCCATATTAATTAAATCTAAAACTTTAACATTATAACCTTGCTTTTCTAAAAGTCCACCAACATCTCTTATTAATTCCCCTTTTGGATCTAGTACAACATAAGAACAATTACATTGCATCAAATTAGGCTTAGCATAAAATCTAGTCTTACCTGCACCACTACCTCCACAAATTAAAACATTAAGATTTCTCCTGTGCTTTCTTCCATCTAATCCTAGTCTAAAATTTTGTGTTAGTATTTTATTGCAAAAAATATTTTTATCTTCATACTTTTTACATATTTTCTTTACATCTCCCCACTTAGCAGAGCCATATTCCTCATTTCTTCGATAATTCTTTCTTGTAGAAAAATATACTCCAATTGCAACAGCATAAATAAGCAATAAAAAAAAGATAGTTTTTAAGCTATCGTCACACCAAGAAATATTGAATGGATGATTTAAAGTATCGCTTATATTCTCTAATATTTTTATAAGTCCCCCATCTACATAAGGAGCTATCAATAAACCAAACCATATAACTGGTATAATTCCAAATATGCTAAAAACTATCTTTTGATGACTAGAACTCGACATTACTACCTTTCTTTTTCATCTTTAAATTTACCCAGAGTATCAATTAATTGTAATATTAAATTATTTATTTTATCTCTAGGTTCATCAGCAACTATTAATTCATTTCTTTTGTCATCTAATGCAGAAATAAGTAATCTAGTATCAAAACGAGTTAATGATACTTCATTCGTATTATCTAATTTTAGTAATAAATCATCAACACAAGAAATATCAGACTGATACTCTATTCCTTTATTTCTATACTTATTCAGAGCTTCTAATATTATAGATTTATCATCATCATTAAATTTAAAATGCGATATATCTTTCATAAGCTATCGCTCCTGTTCCTTATTTTTTGTTTCTCGTTTATTATCTAAATACTGTCCTATTCTAGTATTAATATCTAAAGCTACCTCTTTCATTGAAGTAAGTTCATTTGCTATCTCTACATTTTCCATTTTAGAAAATTTTGAAGCTAAATTATTAATACCTTCAGCAGAAGATTCTATTCCATACTTTTGACATATCATATAACTAATAAGATTAGCCTTATCATCATCTAATTCATTTGTATTTTCATATAAGTTAATTTTTGCTATTTCTGTAGATATTGCTTTAATTGATTCATCATAATTATTACTCCTACATATATAAATAGCTTTATCATTTTGATTCCATTCACATTTTTTTCCGCTATCTAAACTATCAACTGCTTTAATAGTAATAGGGCATTCATGAAATAAAGATTGTAACAATAACTTCTTATCATAAAACCTAGTAGTAGGCTTCATATTAGTTTCTGAAATATCTATAACATCTTTTGCATATATAGGTGTTACCTTTTTACCATCTTTATTAGTATAAGGCTCTCCAGGTTCAATTATAGTAATTCTATTTTGTTTTGGGCTTTTAAAACTGGCTTTTAAATCTATCCAATCCTTTTTTGACTTTAGTTGTACAGCTCCTGGTAATTGCTTCGCAATTAAAAGTGCATTTCTTGGTGAATACATATCAAATTTACTTTGTACTTTTAAATATTCAAGAAAGAAAGACTGATTAGTCTTTAATTCATCTAAAGCATCATCAATCATTTGATAAGCATTATCTAATTGTTCTTTTTTTCTTTTTTTATAACTCTCTTTATCATAACTATTATTACTATTAGCTTTTTCAATTATTTCATCAATCATACTCATCTCTCCTTCGCTTTGTTTTTATTCTTCTTATTTTTTGATGCATAATAAGTTGTAATTTTTTTCTTATCTGCATCTACAAATATAAAATCTTCACCTTTTTTTAAATAATCTTTAATATATTCAGGTGCTGTCATATTTCTTAATTCATTCTTTATTCTATTCAATAGCTCACGAACAGAAGGCTTCTTATTATCAGAAGCCACCCCTAAGTCTTTTTTGCTCTTTAAGGAAGGCTCTGACAGAGGGCTTTTTTCTGCCTCGCCTAACTGGGGGTTTTCTACATCATTCTCAATTTCTTCTTGTGATTTAGACATAACATCTTCGACTAATTTTTCTTCATCAGATATATCTTGCACTTTACTATCTTCTTTTTCAGACAGTAAAGAAGCTTCTATTTTACTATCATCTTTATCAATAGGTTTTGACATGACATCTTCAACTAGTTTCTCCTCGTCAGATTTAACATCAATTCCACGTTCTTTGGCATCCTTTATCATTTCTTTAATCTTATCATTCTCAATTTCTGTTTTAATAGAAGCTATATCAACAGCAGATAATTTAAATCTCTCAACAATACGATTAATCTTAGGTGCATCTTCTGCTCGCACCATAATATCCACCATTCCATCTAAATCAGTTTGTTTTTTATCAATTAAAGCAGTATATAATACCCCATATTTTTTTGTTTCTTTATGAAATTGTTCTAGTTCTTCCCTTTTTAATGTAAAAATTTTAAGAGGGCTACCAGACTTTAACATATTATTTAAAGATGTTTTACCTTTAGTCGTTTTAGTTTCTTTAGATTTTGCTAAAAGATACATTGCTACTCTTTCGGCAATTCTTCCAGTAATTCTTACAGCAACATCTACTCCCTCTAATGTCATTTTTACTACAGCTTCTGCTGACTCACTCGAATTCATTATTCATCTCTCCTTTCAATTTTATTGATTTTTTATCTATAACTTCATTGCCTTTTAAAGGCACAAAAAAAAGCAACTTATGTTGCTAATTAATATTGTTCTTTTCTACAAACTTTTTCACTTCATCTATAGAATAAACAAAGTTTTTTATAGGTATTGTTTCTTTTATAACTGTTTCATACTTTGGTAATCTAGAGTCTAATATACAAACAATTCCTTTATCAGTTTCACTTCTAATCAAACGTCCTACACCCTGCTTTAACTTAATAAGCATTTCTGGTATATAAACCTTTTTAAAGCCATTTTTATTATATAGGCTTTTTTTATACTCAATAACTGGATCAACTACTGGAAAAGGTAGTCTTGCAATAATTAAATTAGATAATGATTCTCCTTTTATATCTATACCTTCCCAAAATATACCAGTACTAAATAAAACAGAATTAACATCATTTTTAAAATCATTTTTTACTTTATCTTGTGAAGAGCCATCATTTTGAATAAATATATTAATATCATTTAGCTTATTACCTATTTTATGATAAACATACTGCATATCAGATTTAGATGTAAATAAGACTAATGCTTTACCATTTGTAATTTTGATTAATTCTTTAATCTTTTCAGTCAACTGCTCTAAATAATTAACTCTATCCTTTGGATTAGCAAGTTCACTACAACAATATAATAATGTATTTTCATCATAATTATATGGCGACTCATAAGAATTTTCTAATGTTAATCTAGGGGTATTTTCATTAACACCTAAACTATTCATAAAATAAGAAAAATCATTTTTACCAACACTTAATGTGGCAGAAGTAAATATAAAGGTTTTATTAGAAAACAACTCTAAAGATGAAATATTATCGCCAAAAAACATATTATAGGCAATTTCTGAAATATTTTTAGGAGCATAATAGATATAATTTCTTTTTCCTCTTCTTTCTATCCAAAAAAGATAGTTACTATTTTCTCTTTCAGAAATAATCTCAAACATTGCACTACAGTCATATAGTTCTTCTTCTATTTCATCTGTATCTCTTTTTGAAAACATTTGTATTTTATCATTAATATCATTTAAGATAGTTAGCAATTCATTAGATAAAGATGTAGTTACTTCATCAAATTTAAACTCCAAACCATTACAGTCATCAATATCAATACCAGCTAATTTAAGTTCTTTTATTTTATTTAAAACATTTTTATTAATATGATTAGATAATTCATCTATCTTAGATTTTATATTATGATACTTATACTCATAATTACCAGATTTTTCTAATAAAATAATTGCTTGCTTAACAATATTTTTAACCTGCATTAATTTAACTTCTTTAGTTTTAGCATTTCTTATTTTACTCTCTAAATTATGAGCCTCATCACATACAATAAACTCTACATCTTTAAATAGTTTTTTCCCATAAAAAGGATTTCTAGATAAATCTTCTATAAGCAAATCATGATTACATATAATAATACCTCTTATATTTTTCATTAAATTTCTTCTTTTATAAAACTCACATTTTTTACAATTATCACATCTTGAATATATACAACCATCAACACTAATATTCTTCCATATATTATCTTTAATACTTGGATAATCTCTTCTATCTTGTTTATCAATATCAAAAAGTTCATCATATCCTTCATCTTTATTGTTTTCTAAAAATGTTTCTAATCTATTTAAACAAAGAAAATTACTCATACCTTTTGCTACTACAACCTCTAATGGTATATTTAATTGTTCTGAAATATTCTTAATATCTGCTTCTAATTGTTCCTGTAATGCAATAGTAGATGTAGATATAATAAAAGATTTTCTAAAATATTTATAATAATAAATTAAAGGTATTAAATAGGCAAATGATTTACCTATACCTACACCAGCTTCAATAATTAAACTATCGAAAGACTCAATAGCATCAAAGACACTTAATGCCATATCTACTTGTCCTTCCCTACGTTGCAAGCCATATTTTTTACAGTTATCAAAATAAGCTTCAATATCTTCATAAATTTTTTCTAAATCTTTTTTTCTAAATGAATGATACCACTTTTCTAATTCTTCTGTTCCTTTAAACATACTCTTCTCCTCAATAATGAAATAATTATATCACAGTTACTTTTATATAGAAACATTATAATTATTTAAGCATATCTTTTTCTCTATCAGTGGTATTTTCTATTTCTTCTATATTTTTTTCTATAACATTACTTCTACTTTCTATACCATTACAAAGTTTTAGTTCTTTCTTCTTTAAATTAATAGTTTTAGAAATAGTATTTATTTCTTCTTTAATAGATATTCTAGTATCTTCACCTTTTGTTTTATTATACTTTTTCCAAAGATATTCTCTTTTACTGGATAACTCTTTAATATCAGTATCGAGATTTTCTTTATAAAGTAATAATTGTTCATAAGTTTTAATTTTATTATTTAAAAGTAGTTTTGTCTGCTCTGAGATTTTATCCATTTCTTTTACTTCTTTTTGTAATTCCTTACTTAAAAATTTTCTAGGATTTTTTTGTGGATACACTTTTAATAAATAACAATAATAATTAAATAACTTTGACATATTTTTATTGGTATTGCTTTTCTTTTTAAACTTTACTTTTTGTTTATTATTAGAATTTAATTCTTCTAGAAAAGGAACTCTTGGTAACAGTGTATTTTCTATTCTTTTTTCTATTGCTTCAATAGTATAATCACTTCCAAAAGCACGTTCAATACGAATATTTTTCTTATATGGCTCTTTTCGTATACTTATCTTTCCATATCTAATATTTATTTCATATCCCATCTTTAACATTATATTTTCAAAGTCATTATAGGAATAAGCCATACCAATTGCTCTATCAATATCAGCTTTAGTAAGAGTATGATAATTATCCCTACTCACATATCCTTTATAATAATTATCATAGTTTACTTTACTTTTTAGACTGCTCTCTTTTTGAACTACACTTAATCCATATTCTTCACATAGTGAATCTGATATATTTCTCATTATAGAATAACTTTCATGGCTATCATGATATTTTTTTCCGTCTTTAAATGAAACAGAATTAATAACGAAATGATTATGAATATGATTAGTATTAACATGAGTTGTAACAATAACTTCAAACCTATCTCCCCACATTTCTTCTGCTAACTTCAAACCTATTAAATGAGCTTTATCTGCACTTATCTCTCCCTCTTTAAAAGACTGAAAGGCATGATAGCCTAATATTTTATCCTTTTTATTATATTGTTCCTTTGTAAACATCATATCTTTATATGCATTATGAGTTGAACAATTAATTGAAGATACATAGCATAGTTCTTCTGTATTACAGTCTAATTTTTCATATTCTTTCATATTATGGAGTTCTTTATAACTATTAGCATTAATTGTTTTATCAATATTAGTAACATAATTTATAACATGATCTAACCTGGTAGTTATTTTCCATATTCCTGTTGTAGCCATTAATACACCTATATCAAAGATTATCATTTTTTTTCAAATAGTAAAAACTTTGATTTTATTTCATATATAAAATCATCTAATTTTTCTACTTCTTTTTTATATGCTACTTCATCAATGAAACCATTTAGGTTAGCCCTTTTTGCTAGCTGATTTAAATTATTAGACGTATTTCTCAACATCTTCATAGTTTCATAGAATCGTTCATCAGGCTTTTCTTTTAATTTATAACCCATAATTACTTTTCTAATATATTCACTTTCAGTAAGTCCTGCTTTTAGCGAATTATCTTTTAAAGCTTGGCATTCTTCATCATTAAACCAAAATTGTTTTTTAATATTTCTTATCCTCATAAATACCTCCATTTCAAAATAAAAAAACTAGAAATCAATATATTCTAGTCAATTATTTAAATTCCACTATATATTAGTATAATTAATTTAACTTTTTACAGAAAGTAACCATACTTCTCTAAATTTTGATAATTGTCTTTAATCCATGGATTATTAACAACTGTTTTATTTAGTTTCATAACTATATTCATTGAAGTTGTTTTAATATGCATTTCATTTTCTAATAATCCTTTCTTTATTTTAAAAGAAGAAATATCAGACCAAGGAATATGCAATTGATTAGCAATATCCCAGTCACCCTTAATAGGAAATAAATCTACACCTTTATAAGAAAAACCAAACAAATATGAAGTAGCTTGTTCAAAAGCCATTACATTAACTATCCCTGTAGGTAAAACCCATTTAACTTTGGATTTTGTATGACCACATAAAATATTATCGTTATAATCATAATTATATTTTTTCAATTCACTTTTAACCTTTTCTAAACTTAACATCTCTTATCTAATTCTCCTCTCATATACTAGTTATTGCTATCTTATAGACATTATATCATTAAAACTAGTAATTATAAACTATTTATGGGGTTAGGGGTATCCCCTATTATTGGCAAGTTGGCGGGAGTAAACTTGCAGTGCTGGCTAAGACAATGTTTTCTTCCTTACGAAATCATTAATAGTTAGAGTTTTAAATCCTATCTATAATAATCATAATTCTTATTATTAGTTTTACCTAAAATAATACATAAATAATCATTATAATCTTTACCTATTTTAGGTGGATTATCAATTATTTTATAACTGTCTGGCAAAGAAAACTGTATTGCTTTAGTGGCTAATCTACCAGTTTCATCATTATCTAAATGCATAATTATAGTATCAATATTAGGATTATTTTTTAAATAAGTAGATAATGCTTCAGGAGTTTTACTATCAGTAATAATCTTCGCAGGTCTATACACACCTGCTAAAGATAGCAAGTTCTCTTCATTAAATAACTCATTATTTAATTCTTTTAAAGTTGCATAAGAAAGCAAATCAATTGCACTTTCAAAAAGATGTACAGAATTTCTTTTATAAATTGAATTTATTTTAAAAGAATATGCTTTATCACTACAATAAGCTTCATACATAAATCTTTTTGATGTAGTTCCTCTTATTCCAGCATATCTTGGAATATTATTATTATCACATCCAAGAAACACAACATTATTACAAGAATCTTGATAAATAGATCCGTTTTCAATGCACCATTCTATAATATTTTTACTTATTCCTCTACCTTTTAAATAACTTATTGCTCTATTATTATTAAGGGCCTTTACTGGTAATTTAAAACGTTTTATTTTTTCTTCTTCAGTTAATTCTTTCTTTTGAGGTTTGATTACTTCCCTTTTTTCTAAACCTTTTTGATTAAGCAAGTGACTAACTGCATCTGTAAATGTATAACCTTTAACTTTAATTAAATATTCTAATGCTGTTTTACCTCCAATTCCGCGAGAAAACCAATGCCAAAGTCCATTACTTATTTTTAAACTATCATGTTCTCTGGTACAATATGAATTTCTTGATTCATGAACTAATTCATCTGGATCATGTTCCTTTAGATAAGTATATAAATCTATTTCTTTAGCTTTTGAAATTTGTTCTTTAGTAAAATATGCCATTATTTTAACAAACTTCTAACTTCTTTTATAATTGCCTTTTTTATATTTTGAATTTTAATAATTACATTCATGCTTCACGTTCACTTTCCATAAACATAATTGCAACTGCTATACTTCTTTTATTATCTTTATTTTCTGTCATTTTTGACTTCACAGAAGCATTTTTCAGATAATAGTTAACTTCATCTAATACTAATAAAGAATTATTTTTATTAGAGTTCATTTCATTCTTTGCTAATTTAGTAAATCTTTCAATAAGTTGAATATAAAAATAATTCTTTTTAATAGCAAGTGGATATTTTAAATTTTCTTTCATCATTTTTTCCTTAAATAGATATTTTTTAGTTGCACTATCTTTCTATCGTTTCTTTTATTTTAAATTCTTCTTTCAATTTAGGCAATATTTTTTCTTCAACATTATTGTTTTTTAATATTTTTTCATCAGCTAAATAATCAATATCAACAACTTCACATAAATAATAATATAAATCTTTTATACCTTTTCTATCTTTCAGAATTAAATAAACTATCTCATCAGAAAATTCTTCAACATTAAATTTTTCTTTTATAAAATCACAATTATTATTATCATCTAAATAATTTAATACTTCACATATATCTTTAATTAAATCAAGTTTTGAAAATTTATTCATTTTTTCTTTTAATATAGTCATATACCTATCTGTTATTTTGTTAATAGTAATTTCTGTTACATAAGATAAACTTACATCGTCATATTTTAACCAATTTCTGTAAAAGCTTTGTAATAAATTAGGTTCTTGTGATAATGCTTTTAATTCTAATATATTGCAATCTACATTTATAGAAAATTCTTTAAATTCATTAATAACAGCTATTTTATATGAATTATTTATTATTTCTTCTTTAGATAATTTAAACATTTCATTAATAAAGTCATTATATTCTTTATCAATTTTTTTATAAATTTGTTCTTCTAAACGTTCTTTCATAGCTCCACCTCCAAATAAAAAAGTAATGTCATATCAACATTACCTATTCTTTTAACAAATCCATATTCTTCAACAATATATAAAAATATTTAGCACCTGTATAGAAAAGCAATTTGCTTTTCATTTCTTCCCTATCTTCGAAAGAATCAAGATATTGAATTAAGCCTTTAACTTCTTCTACATTTAATGCAATAGCCTGTTTATCTTCGCATACTGCTCTTACATTAGGATATTCATCAACTATCTCTGCACATTTTTGAACTTTATCTTTATATTCTTTATTATTTTTATACAGATTAGATGAGATTTCATTTATAATCTCACCATATAGCGATTCAAAAATATCTAAATATTTTTCCATACATTCACCTCCAATAGCAGAATAAAATATATAGAATTTAATTTCAAATGTACAAATTATCTTATACATTTTTATTTATACATTTGACTAACTTCTAACTACTATCTTTCAACATCTCGTTCTTTTTTGGGGGTTGATTTATTTTTTCCTAAAAAAGTAACTTTATCTGCAACTACTTCTAAAGCATATCTAGAACCATCATCAGTCTTTGTAACATTACTTTGAAGTCTGCCTCTAATTCCTACTATATCTCCAACTTTACAATATTCTTTAGTTAATTTAGCTTTTTCTTCCCAAAGAATACAATTAATAAAATCAGTTTCATATAGTCCATCTTTATTTTTAAAAGAACGTGGGACTGCTAACGAAAGTGTTGCAACTGTCTTACCAGTTTCTAGTTGCTTTAATTCAATGTCCTTTGTTAATCGCCCTACTAAAATTAAACTATTTAACATTTAATCATCCTCCTTTCATTATCTAACAAATTCACGATTACTTTTAGAAAAATTAATATTATCGTCATTATCTTCTTCAAACTCTATTATTTCTTTATTCTTATTTTTATTATTAAGATTTAACATAACATTTAATTTATTTAATCGTTTTGTTTTTTCTTTTAATTCTTCTTCCTGCTTAAAAGGTTTCTTTACTTCCTCTTTAGCAATATTATATTGTTTTATAGTTTCTTTTAAATCATTTTTAGTACTTTCTAGCTTTTCCTCTATTCTTGAAAGTAAATTATCAATACGAGTAATATTGCCTATTGCATCATCACCAAGATTAGTTTCGTAAGACAAATTGTTTTTTAAAATTATTTCATAATCCTTAGAAGTCGTATCATAAGCAATTGCCATTTTAAATTTTTTATATTCACCTATCTCTACTTCTTTAGTATTTGTTAGTGATTTACACAAATCTAATATTTTCTTACCTGCTAATGCCTTATCAATTATTTTATCATTATTTATAATCATTCCTATAAACTTATCAGACACTATATTACTTTTAAGCAATTTAAAGTCTGCCTCTAATTTACTAATTTTAGTTTCTTTATTTTTTATTTCAATAGGGTAAAACTTAGCTATTTTATCTTCCAATGAATATTTCTGACTTTCATAACTTTGTTTCAAAACTTTTAGTTTTGCAACTTCAGTGTCTAATTCTGTTTTCTCAATAATTAGAGGATTACCTGCGGCTAAAGCTTTAATTTCTGCATAAGATAATGCAGTTTCATCTATATCTTCTGCTTGCCTAACTGGATTTTTAGAAGTAAAAACTTGAGAAATAAATCTTTGCTTATTTTCTATTAACTGATATGAGTAAGCATCAAAAGTTCCTTCTGTGACATATCTATAAATATAGACTTCTTTATTTTCATTGCCTTGGCGAACTATTCTTCCTGCTCTTTGTTGCAAATCAGATGGTCTCCATGGACAGTCAAGGTCGTGTAATGCAATTAATTTATCTTGACAGTTTGTCCCAGCACCCATTTTTTGTGTACTTCCCATCAAAGCTCTAACAATTCCTTTTCTAACTTTTGCAAATAATTCCTTTTTCCTTATATCTGTATTTGCATAATGAATGAATTGAACTTCTTCTTCTGGGATTCCTTTCAATTCTAATTTTCTTTTAAGTTCATCATAAGCATTAAAATTTCCATCATTTTTGGGTGTTGATAAGTCACAAAAAACTAATTGTGTTAGTTTTTTATCTTTATACTTATCCCATATTCTATATATATTATTAGCACAAATTGATATTTTGTTATTTTCATCATCTGGTAATTTATTATCATATAACCTCTGATCTAAGGCAACCTTTCTTCCATCATTTGTGATTTTCAACAAATTATCAACATCAGGTCTAACCTCATTGTTTCTTACAGCTTCAGCTCTTTCACCAAGACTTTCAACTATTTTCTTTTGCATTTCAGTAGGCTTTACTACTATATTCTCATAATTAGCTTTAGGAACAGGTAGATTAAGCATATCAGCTGTTTGAATATCTGCTACTTCTTTAAACATTGCCATTAACTCAGGTAAATTATAAAACTTTGCAAAACGTGTTTTCGCTCTATAACCTGTTCCCTCTGGAGCTAGTTCAATAGCTGTTACTGTCTCGCCAAAAGTTGATGCCCAAGCATCAAATGTTTGCAAATTTCTTTTCTCTAATTCAGCATATTGTAAGTACCGTTGCATAGTATATAGCTCTACCATACTATTAGAAATAGGTGTTCCTGTCGCAAAAATAATTCCTCTGCCCCCAGTTAATTCATCTAAGTATCGACACTTCATAAATAAATCGCTGGATTTTTGAGACTCTGTTTGAGAAATACCACCTACATTTCTCATTTTTGAAAATACATATAAATTTTTATAATAGTGAGCCTCATCAACAAAAAGTCTATCGACACCTAATTCTTCAAATGTTACAACATCATCTTTTCTACTTGTATCATTTAACTTTTTCAATTTGGCTTCTACTTGTTTTTGTACCTTCATTAGCATTTTAATAGTTGTATGTTCTCCTCTATTGTCTCGCAAATTAGTAAGACTTTTTACAACATCATCTCTTTGTCTTTCTAATAATTCTTTTTGCCTTCCATATGACATTGGTATTTTTTCAAATTGGCTATGAGATATTATCACTGCATCATAATCTCCTGTTGCTATTCTTGAACAAAACTTTTTTCTATTAGCAGTTGAGAAATCTTTTTTTGTTGTAACAAGAATATTAGCACTCGGATATAATTGCAGAAATTCACTAGCAAACTGTTCTACAATATGATTAGGTACTACAAACATACTCTTATTACATAGCCCTAGCCTCTTACTTTCCATTGCAGAAGCAACCATAGTAAAAGTCTTACCTGCCCCTACTTCATGAGCAAGAAGTGTGTTGCCACCATAAAGTATTCTTGCAACCCCATTCACTTGATGATCCCTTAATTTTATTTCTGGATTCATACCAAAAAACTTAATATGAGAACCATCATATTCACGAGGCCGAATAGAATTAAATTTTTCATTATAAATCTTACATAATTTTTCTCTTCTATCTATATCTTTCCAAACCCACTCTACAAAAGCATTTTTTATTTGTTCTTGTTTTGCTAGAGCTATAGCAGTTTCTTTTTTATTTAATTCTTGCTTTTTAACTCCATTAATATCCACTTTATAATCATATACTTTAACATCTCTTAAATTAAGTGTAGTTTCAATTATTTTGTAAGCATTAATTCTATGTGTCCCATATGTAGAGTTGACCTTTACATTTCCACTATCAAAATTTTTATTTTCTATATTCCATTGTCCTATACTCTTCATAAAATGAACTTTTATTTTATCTTTAGCATACCAAGAAGGCTCTAATAAATCCCATAAAAACTCTTCAATTATTTCAACTGGTATCCAGGTAGCACCTAACCTTACAGAAATATCACTTGCATCTAACTCTTTTGGCATAGATTCTTCTAAATATTTTACATTTATTTCAAAAAATGAATCTGTTTCTGCATACTTCTTTGCAATTTTCAATTTTTCTCTTATATCACCAGATAAATATTCGTCTGCTGTTACCCAAACTTCTTCTTTATCAAATGATGGGACTTTAAAAATTTGTCCTCTTAATTCTTCTATTATTTTTTCATATTCCATACCTGTTAATTCTTTAATAAAATTAATATCAACTTTAGCTCTCTCTGATATAGATACTATTAGTGCCTCTTGAGCTGTATCTACCCTTGTAATTTCTCTATTAGGATTAATAGTTCTCTTGAAAAACATATCAGCTTTACTCTTTAATTCTTTATTTTCATCTAGAATTTCTAATGAGCAAAGTAAATAGAAACTACTATCATTAGAAAAAGCAGAGGTGTTAGCTCTACTATTTATAAGACCATATTTTTTTGTAAAATTATCATATAAAACATTTAGTTTATCTTGTTCCTGCCTTATTTCTTCATCAGAATAGTTTTCTACTTGAAGTTCAATTAAATATCTTACACAATCTCTAATTTCAATTAGTCCTTTAATTCTATTTTGTGTAGTTAAAGCCACTTCCTGTAAATACATTCTGCTATTTTCACGATAATATATCTTATCATCTATTATAGCATAAGAAAAATTTCTAACACTTGGATCAGCTTCAATAGAATTATCTTCTTCTTCTAATTCTTCTAATTCATAGTTATTAATTTCAGCATGAATATTCTCTATTGCATTATTTAGTAAATCTTCTATATTTTTATCTTCATAAGAAATACAAGCAGACACATCACCATATTGTGAAGGAATCATTTCCATTTTTCCTAAAATCATATTCGGATTATCAACAAAATATTTATTCATTGTAATTCCATTTGAGTCTGTATTTAAGTAAACCCAGTCTGGCTCTATATCTGTTATAGAATCACGTTTTTGCAAGAATAGAATATCAGTAGTTACAGTTGTTCCAGCATTTCCTTGAAAAATATTATTAGGTAAACGTATTGCACCTAATAAATTAGCTCTTTGAGCAATATATTTTCTAGTTCTTTCATCTTTTTTATCAAGTGTTCCTTTTGATGTAATTAATGCTATTATTCCTCCAGGACGTGTTTTGTCTATTGTCTTTGCGAAGAAATAATCATGTATAACAAAGTGATATTGATTATATTTTTTATCAAAAACAGGAAAATCACCAAAAGGTACATTTCCAACTACAACATCAAAAAAGGAATCTGAATAATTCATATCTTCAAAACCTTGAATAGCAATAGAACTTCTTTGATATAATTGTCTAGCAATTCTACCACTTAAATCATCTTTTTCAACTCCATATATTTTTAATTTATCATTATTAGGTAACATTCCAATAAAATTACCAATACCACAAGACGGCTCTAAAATATTACCTTTTTCAAGTCCCATATTCTCAAGAGCTTTATATATATATTTAATGATAACAGGTGGTGTATAAAAGGAAGTTAAAGTAGAAGTCATTGCTTCATTAAATTCATTTTCAGTTAGTAGTTGTTTCAACTCTTGATATTCACTTAACCAATTACCATTTTTATCAAAAGCTTCCGATAAACCACCCCATCCAACATACTTTGCTAATACTTCTTGTTCTTCTTTTGTAGCATATCTATCTTCACTTTCACAAAGTTTCAAAACCTTAATTGCATTTATATTATTTTGATAACGTTCCTTTGCTGTTCCAGCTCCCAAATAATCATCATGAATTTGATAATTTATCCGTTCTTCAAAAGGCACTTCCGGATGCAGTACATAATTAACAAGCCTATTTTTTCTAATTCTCTTTTGTTCTTTAGGTTTAGGATTATCAATTATTGCAACATTTTCATTATCATTAACATTAGAAAGCATTTCATCATTACCAATACTTAAGTCCAATATCTTATCATCAAATTTAAGATAATGAACTATTAATAGATCTGGTGTAATTGCTATGGAAAAATCTTCATCTTTACTTAAATATTTAAATAATGAATTTGTTTGAACACTTTCTCTTAATACTATTTCATCAGTTTTATCTTTATTAAATTGAGTAAAACTAGTTTCATTATATCCAGTACACTTATCACTTTTAATAACAACAGTTAAATTCCTTTTTTTAGAAGAAATATGATCCCATTTTGCTAACTCTATTTTATCTATATAAAAGGTATCTTTATATTTAGTATCTAATTTATTAAATTCTTCAACAATTCTATCAGCAAACTCTTGTTCTTTTGTAGCAAATAATGATAGTTGCTCAGTATCACCAGTTTTAATTGGTATTTTTTCTTTTTCAGTCAGTTCTTTTGAAGCTTTCTCATCTTCAATTGCACTATACTTTTTACGATATTCCTCTAATCTTCTTAAATCCTTATCATCAACATTTGATACACTACCATCCTCATTATACTCAAATAACTCATTAAAAAGAAAAGAATAAAATTCTTCTCCTTCCCATACATTATTACTATCATCATTAGCTATGATAACCTCGTCTTCGTTAAAGTCCATGATAATATCATGTATTCCATAACTTGATAAAATATGGTCTATTAAATCAATTTCATCATTATATTCTCCATAGTAATTATCTGTAACATCTTTTATTGAGACAGTTGTTTTCAGATGGTCATTTGCAGGATTTTCTCTTAATTTATTTTCAAAATCAACTATACCCATTTCCCTACCAATTAATGGTAGCTGTGGATTATACAACTCGACATTAAATAATCCAACTTTTTCTATAATATACTCATCTAATCCTATAAATACTTTATCGCCCTTTTTATAATCATACTTATCTTCATTAGAAAAAAGAATACCATTATTGATATTCTCTTCTGCTTCTTCTTCTAAACGCAAATCAATTCTTTCATTATTATCTCTTCTGCTTGATTCTTGATACTGTTCATCATTCCAGTCCACTTCATCTGATTTTTCAATTTCAATTCTTCTGTCACTTGAAGTTCTACTTTCATCTGTTCCATTATCAATTCTACTCGTTTCTGTGATGTTTCCTCGACCTCGTTCAGATGATTGATTAAAGTCCCTTTCATCAACATTGCTTGATACATTCCCCTCTTTTGACTCTTTAGATACTCTAATCTCATCATTCCATACTTCCCTCTTATCATAGTCTCCTCTTTGGTCACTAAGTTCGGTAGTAGAAATCCTTCTCTCTCGATATAAGTCATCATTATCGCTCCTTTCTTTGCTTTCATTATCAGAATATATCAAATTATCTTTTTTCTCAAATGTACGAATTTTTTCTATCTCTGCTATACGTATATTTTTTAAAGATAAATATATTTCTTGAAGCCCCATTCCAGAAATATCACTTATTGCTGTACCTAATTGACTAATCGTTTCTATGTCTTGAAAAAAAGATATATTGCTGAAATCAGTATAATTAAAATAAGAAGTAGGCTCAATACCACTTCTATTAATAATCATAAAAGCAATACTATTTATTAATAATTCTTTATAATTTTTTTCAATAACATCATTAGAAATACTTTCTAATCTAGTATTTGCTTTACTTGCAATTAAGTCATTAAAATAATCACTATAATTATCATCTGTTAAATGAATTGCTAACGACTTTATTGCTTCAACAAAATTATCTTTATTTTCTATATAGCCAAACTTATTTTCCAAAGTTTCAATAACTTGTTCCTCATACACTTTTGGAACAGACCATAATTTTAACTTTTTACCTTTTCTTCCATAAATGCTATGAGTATCATTTAATCCCCAAACGTATTTAATATGAAAGCTACCATTATTTTCTGTTAATAAACCAATTCCTGGGCAACCTGTATTAACAAACCTTTTATATGTCCCATTCCATGTTGTAATTTCAGCACAAGCTACCGCTTCTTTCCTTTGAGCGTAAATAAGTAACTGTTCACTAAAACCATTAGTATAGTTCATAGAAGCAGTTTTAAGAAAATCTAACCATATTTCAGGATCAGTTGTTATATTATCAATTGTCTCTTGATAAAGTTCATTGATTAACTTAACTGTGGTCGCCATATCTCACCTACCTTTCTTTTCAGATTATAATTACTGATTTTTTCTTTTTTCTCTATTACTTACTAAAATAGAATAAAAATCTTTAGTATTATCATCTAGCGATTCATTTCTAATTAATAATTGCCATATCATATCACTAGCTTCATTTGGAAAGAATCTTATATCAACATATTCCTCCCCTTTGTCATTAACTCTTGGAACACTATAAGTTAATAATTTATCTTTCAATTTATTAGCAACTAAAGAAAAATCTTCTTCATCTACATTTAATTCGATATTTAAATCTAGTACACCTATCAACTTATTAAATAATTTTTTATCTACTGATACTTTTATAGAAGGTTTTCTATTTTGCCATGCCATTATTTTTTCCTCCTTTCATTATAGACTTGGGATTAATAAATAAATCTAATTTTTTACTACCATCTTCATTGCAATTCCCAATTATTTCTCCTGTTATTTCAACAAAACTCCCTTTTCTTAAATTAGCAAAGTCTTTATCTAATCCTATCAAATTAAAAGACATATAATTATATTCTTGTTCACATATACCTCCATTATAAATTTTAAGATTTATTGGTAATGCTAACACTACATTTAAAATAAGAGAACTTTGTTTATCTTTTGTTTTTTTTATTACTTTTCCATATAGCTTAATAGTATTATTCATTATCGCTCCTGTTCCTTATTTTTATCTTTTGATTTAATATCTACATTCATTTGACTTTTCTTTATTTCAACATTATTATCTCTACTTAATTTGTCTTTAAGATCCTTTACTGTAATACTATCAATAGTATCATTTAAAATTCTTAAAGCTTCTTCTTTACTATCGGCAACAACTGTTACTTGCATTTTTCCATACAAATTAACATTAAAATCATACATAGTTATTCCTCCTCCCTTTCTTGATTACAACTTAAAAAAGCAATTATTCTTTTATTTTTAATTGCCTTTTTTAATTCAATAATGATAGTTATTTCAACTGATGTTACATCTTGTATTTTTTCTAAATCATCTAATTTAATAGCAAGAATGCTTTTTTCATCATTAAACCCAGCTTTAAATAACTTATCAAGTGTTTTTGTTATTTGATTTAAATTATATTTTTCTTTCAAGTTATTCTACCTCCAATTCAAAAATAAAAACTATTTGTTTATTTTCGTTGTCTTTACAAGTAATTAAAGTTAAAGCACTAATATCTGAATCTTTAATGATTAATGCTTTACCAGTTTTTTCCACTTCATATTTATCAATTAAATTATATTTATACTTATTATTTTTATAATATATATAAGCAGAATCTCCTAATTCTAATTTTTTTAAATCTTTAAAATAAGCATTATAACCAGTACCAGAGTGTCCTGCTAGAATAAAATTCCCATTAGTTACATCTGGCATATCAGACTCATTTAAAAGCATTATATTTTTATCAACATTATTGTTTTTTGAATTTATTGAATATATCCCTTTTTTTAAATCAATTTTAGGTATTTCTAATACTGCTATAAAACCCTCATTGCTTTGAGAACTACTTTTCTCATTTTTATTTGAGAAAGAACTTGCTAATGAGCTAGTTTCATTTTCAACATCAGTTTGTTCATTAAAAAATATATCAATTTTAGTAGTCTCTTCTTGATCCAAATTATATTCATAAAAATATTTACATACAATTATTCCAATACCAATAATTATAAGAAGTAAAGAGCCGACTTTTAATAGCCGACTCTTAGTTAATAATTTTGTATTATTTTTTCTTTTTCTTAACATATACATACATACCTACACCACTAATTATTGCTATACAACCAATTATTTCAAAAATATGATAATCTATTGAAGATGTATCAGGAACTTCAACAATTCTTGAATCTTTCATATTAACTTTAATTATTTGTCCATCTTCAGTTATAGAAAAATACATTCTGTCAGGATTTAACTCATAACCCTCTGGAGCTTCTTTTTCTAGAATGTAATAATCTCCATACTCCATATTCTTTATAATTATATAGCCATCTTCATCTGTTCTACCACTAAATACTAATTCATCAGTATTGGCGTCATAAATTTCAATTAATGTGTTAGGAAGCCCAAGATCAGTAGAAAAGTCTGTTTTAGTAAATATTAAGTCTGATTTTATCTTTTCATTTTTAAACATAACATTTATCTTTGTTTGTGTAGCAGTAACCTCAAATGTATAATCTTCAATAAATTTATAACTTTCAATTCCTTTTATTTGATGTAAGCGATACTTCCCAAACCCAAGATTAATATTCATTGCACCATCTGCATCAGTAGTTAGTGTTTCTATTAATTCACCTGTACTTTCATCATAAAGTTCAAAAACAGCTCCCTGTTCTGGAATATATACTCCTGTATTTTCATTACCATAATATTTTGTACCTGTAAAAGGAACATTAGCATAAATTTCTAAATAAGCCAATCCTGCAACTGGATCTCCTGCTGAAAGACAATATTGATTTGCTCCTTCATACAAAATTGGTCTGTTTGTATTTTCTTTTGTTGTAAGCATTATTTCCCCTTCATATCCAGTTTTAGCAGTAATAACTAAATTATTACCATCAATATTTGCAGAATAATTATCTGTTTCTACTCCTTCATAATATTTTGATAATACTCCATTTGTATCAGTTAAAGTAATAGTATTACCAGCAGTCATTTCAACTTTCTGACCATAAAAGCTAGGTTGAGTTGTATGATTATCCACTAAAGAATTAATTTCTGCATAATAACTATCATAACGATTTGACGGAGTTAAAGTTGAATCATTATCTTCTATTGCATAAATATAGCCAGGATTTGTAATCTGCCATATTAGCATTTGGGTTGCATAGTACCACTCTGGACTAGTATGGCTTCCATACCCATAGCCATAATAAGCGATTAATCTTATCCTATCCATTTGTTCCTTACTTAAATTAGTCATACTTACCATTGTATCTTCATCAACAATACCATTAACTACTCCAGATATTAATTTTATATCAGCTTGAATACAATAAACAGGAGCATTATCAGATTTTCTTCTAATCATTTTTTCCTGTGTTTTTACTCTATCTGTTGTACCCCAATTATATGTGGCTACCCACCACTGATAATCATAATCAATAAACAATTCATCTTGAATCGTTTGAGCATTTACTTTCATAAATGCAAACACATTAAAAATAGCTAATGCTATTAATAAAATCTTTGTTATATTTTTTCTCATTTTATCATCCTTTCTTTTTGCATAAAAAAGACTTCAATTCTAATATTAAAGTCTAAGTCTTATTTTAAATATTTTTAATTAAATCCCATTGCCTTTGCTTGGCTATAAGAATACTTTACTCCATTGATGTTAACATTTAATCCACATCCTATGTATGAATGTGTATATTTACCAATAACATCATAGGAATTGCCTCCAGATAAACCTTGTTTATAATATTTAGATTGAAGCCTATCAATTTCTGCCTCACATACTGAAATATCACCAGAAAATGCAACTTCGTCTCCAGCAATTAATGGAGTGTTATAGTACTCTTCTTTACTTATGCCTAATTGTTCCCAAGCAGTAAGTGGTTGTTGCTCTTGTGGTGGAGTTTGGCTCTCTGTTGGTGGTGTTTGAGGAGTTGATGGAGTTTCTTGTGATGTAGAAACACTAGAAGAATTATTTGTAGTTTGAGACTGTGAATTATAACTTGAACTATTACTGCTATTATCACTTTTTGAATCATTTGAACTAACAGTATTTTCTTCTTCATTTTCTACTGATGAATTATCAGTACTTTCTTCTTTCACTTCTTGTTCTTCCGAACTTTCTTCTTTTTCTTGAATTTTCTTCTTTGTATCATTATCTTTACTCTTCTTTTCTTCTTTGGACTCCACTATTTCACTATTATCTTGAAAAAAGATTTTATTAACTCCAAAGCCTATAACACAAAGCACTAATACAGAAATTACTACTAAAATAACTATTTTTTTCTTTTTCATAAACATTCCTCTTCTCTTGCCTACATAATAACATCAATATCTATATATGTCACTAGTACTATTTCAGAAATGTTTAGTTTTATTTTTTTCAGTTAGTAATATAGCTAGTATTTAAGGGTAGGTTATAGGAAGGGATTTTTTTAGATAACATACTCCCACTTATCGAGCTTGCTCATTTCTTTCCTTCAATTTTTTTTGATGTTTGTCATAAAATACAACAGCCTTTATAACATAATCCTCCCTTTCTTTATCATTTTTTAAATTACTTGGGAGTACAGGTTTAAGTTTATTCATACTTACTTTTAAAGCAGGAGTCTGATTAGGTTTTTCAACATCTAATATTTTTTCCATTTTTTCTATTGTAAATGTATTAGACTCACTCATCTTTTTTAATTCTATTGCTTGATGTTGTGATGGTGTTATTTGATTAAACTCTATATAGTCAAGCAAACTTTTCTGTTCTTCCCTTTTTAAAAATGAAATTTCAACTGCTGGGCTTAATGCAATAGATAATTCTTCTGAATCTTTAATAACAGAATTATCAACATACTTTAAAAGTTTAGGTAATAGATAAGTTAATCTAATATATCTTTGAACTTGTCTGCCACTTTCATTATTACCTTTCCCTATTATATCAGCTGTTATCGACTTCTCGACAACTTGTCGAGAAGTTATTTTACCTTGATGACTTAAAGCTTCCATTTTTAACTTATAAGCAAAAGCTTTTTCACTAGGCAATAATTTTTCACGTTGCAAATTACTATCAACCATAATTATTGTCGCTTCATCATCACTTAAATCACGAACAATACAGGGAATAGTATCTAAATCAGCTAATTCACTAGCTTTTTTTCTCCTATGACCAGAAATCATTTCATATTTACCATTTTCCTTTTTTCTTACAATGGCAGGTACTAATACTCCTTTTGATTTAATACTTTCTACCATTTCATCCATTTCTGCATTTTTTATAACTTGAAAAGGATGCTGTGGGAAATCATCAATATCAGCAATTTTTATATCTACAACTTTCTCTAAATTAGCATTATCTCGTTCTTCTTGAGTAGTAAATAAATCATCTATCGTAGGAAGGTGCATCTTGCTTTCTTGTTTTGCCATCTTCATCTACCTCCTTTGCAAATTGTAAGTAAGCATCTGCAACCTTACTTCTTTTGTCATAAGAAAAAATACTTTGTCCCACTTTTGTTGACTCGGCAACTTTTATAGCTGTTGGAATTTTGGTATTATATATTTTTATAATACTCCCGTAGCTTTCTTGCAAGGCTACCTTTGTCTCTTTTGACAGTTTTGTCCTCTCATCAACTAATGTTAATAAAATTCCTCCAACACTTAAATTAGGGTTTATTTGTCTTTTGACCTTTGATACTGTACCAAGTAATTGCCCCATAGCTTTAGCAGCTAAATATTGAGTTTGCACTGGAATAATGACTTTATCGGAACAAGATAAAGCATTAAGTGTAATCATATCTAAACTAGGATTACAATCTATTAATATATAATCGTAATTTTTCTTAATATCTTTTAAACAATTCCTCATAGTATATTCTCTACTCATTGCACTTACTAATGATAAAGATACAGCAGATAAATCTAAGTTTGATGGAAGTAAATCTATATTTTCTTTATGGTGTAGAATTATACTTTCGGCATCTATATCATAATCATTAATCGAAGCTTCCATTAGATTAGCTATTGTAGGAATGTTATCAGTATCATAATAACCCAAACAAACAGTAAGGTCACCTTGAGGATCTGCATCGACTAATAATACCTTCTTACCTAATTTAGACAATGCAACACCTAAATTAAATGTGGTAGTGGTCTTACCAACGCCTCCCTTTTGATTGGCGATTGAAATAACTTTACAATTAGACATTCTCCCTCCTTTCTAATAGTCATCCTATCTTAATAAGATGACTATGTATGACCACAAAAAAAGAACTGATATAATGATACAGTTCTATATGTTATTTATAATTTTTATTTAAAAAAATATATGGTGTTCCCGAGTGGAATCGAACCACCGCAAAACCAGGCTTCGGGGACCTGTGCTCTATCCAACTGAGCTACGGGAACATCTATACCATTTTAACATAAAAATATAAAAAATGATTTTATTTTTTTAAAATTTGTTAGTATTTTTTTAAGATAGATAAATTTATTCGCGACAGATTCGCGACACTTATTATCTTATATTTCTATCTTTTCTTATAAAATAAAGGTTTAATTAATAATCGCTATACTTTAACCAATTTCTTCGGAGGGAAACGCTCTATCCTACTGAGCTACGTGAACATAACTAAATTATAGCATTGCTCCCTTTATTTTACAATTATTAACATCTGTAATTTGACAAACTTATGAAAATTAACATAAACTATTATTAAGGATAAGTTAGATGGAGGTAATAACTTATTTTAGTGCCAGAACCAGTTTGGTTGACGAGGTTGATAGTTATCGAAAATTCGGCGGATACTATCACGGCTACTAGTCGTAAGGTATATGACAAAAAGTAAAATCAAGATTACAACAAAACATATATCAAAGTAGTAAGGAGTTTATATGTGTGGAATTGTTGGGGCAGTTTCTAAAAATAGAAATATATTGCCTATTTTAATAACGGGATTAAAAAATCTTGAGTATAGAGGTTATGACTCAGCAGGGGTCGCATACCTTAAAAATAATAAAATAAATATTGTAAAAACAAGTGGTAAAGTAAGTAAACTTGAAAATAAACTTAATAAGAGTGATGAAAGTAATATAGGTATAGCTCATACTAGATGGGCTACTCATGGGAAAGCGAATAGTGTTAATGCTCATCCTCATAGAGTTAATCATATTACTATTGTTCATAATGGTATAATTGAAAATTTTAAAGAGATTAAAGATATGTTAGAAAAAGAAAACTATTCTTTTAAGTCTAGTACAGATACAGAAGTAGGATGTGCTTTATTAAATTACTATTATGAAAAGTTTAATGATGTAGATAAGACTATTAAAGCTTTTATGAATAAAGTTATTGGTAGTTATGCTATTCTTATGATTATTGATAATGACTTAGATAATCTTTATGTAATGAAAAAAGAAAGTCCTTTAGTAATAGGAATTACTGATAAGACTAATATTGTCGCTAGTGATATTAGAGCGATATTAAAATATACTAATAAATACTATATATTAGATGACTTTGAATATGCTAGAGTTAATGCTAATGAAGTTGTAATTAAGTCCGTTAAAGGAGATATTTTAAATAAAGAATTACATACCATTGATATAAAAGATAGTGATAATTATAAAGGCCATTATAAACATTATATGTTAAAAGAGATAATGGAACAGAAAACAACTATTTTAAAGACAGTATTACCTTTTATAAAAGAAGGACTAGATTCTTTAAAGACTTTACCAGATTTAACTAAGTATAAAGAAATCACTATTGTTGGTTGTGGTACTGCTTACCATGCCGGACTAGTTGCAAAATATCTTTTTGAAGAAGTTACTAATACAAGATGTAATGTTTATCTAGCTAGTGAGTTTAGATATCAAAATAACTTTTTATCTAAAGATACTCTAACTATCTTTATCTCTCAGTCAGGAGAAACAGCCGATACTATCGCTGCTTTAAAGCTTGTTAAAAGTAAAAACTGTCCTACTTTAGGTATTATTAATGTAGAAGATAGTACTATATCTTATTTAGTAGATACTTGTCTTTATACGAAAGCAGGAAGTGAAATAGCAGTAGCATCTACTAAAGCTTATACTGCTCAAGTAGCTCTTCTTTCTATTCTAGTACTTTCTCATGGACTAAGGAATAAAACAATAAGTAGAGATAGAGCATTAGAGGTAATAGATGAATTTAAAAGTATAGAGAAACTAATCACTCCTCTATTAAATGATAAAGATACATATCTATCTATTGCAAAAAACATCTATAAAGAAGAAGATTTCTTCTATATAGGAAGAGGCCTTGACTATTATCTTAGTATGGAAGGTGCTTTAAAATTAAAAGAAATATCTTATATTCATAGCGAATCATATTCTGCAGGAGAATTAAAACATGGTACTATTTCTTTAATTAAGAAAAATACTCCTGTACTTGCTAGTGCCACTAACTCTTGTTTAAATCCTAAAACTATTAGTAATTTAAAAGAAGTTCTAGCAAGAGGTGCCGATATATATTTAATATGTAATGATAATTATAAGGATGATACTTTCACTATCATAAATATTCCTAGAACAAGTGAATTTATTAAAACTGTATTAGTTATAATTCCTTATCAATTAATCGCTTATTATACTGCCACTTTAAGAGGAACTGATATAGATAAACCTAAAAATTTAGCAAAGTCTGTTACTGTTGAGTAATTTGTGATACAATAGATAACGGAAAGTAGTGATGCAGATGGAATTTTACAATACTGATAACAAAAAAATTATAATTAATGATGAAATATTTGGTAATGCTATAAAATCAGGAAAATGTGGAACTGTTTATCATTATAATGAAGATTTATGCTTTAAATTATATAATCAAAAATATACTGAATATCAATATAGATTAAGTATTTATCTTTATGATATATTAAAGAACATCGATAATCCTAATTTAGTAGATATAAAAGAACTATATTTTAAAGAGGATAATAAAGCTCGTTGTAATTCAGATGCATATATGAGCAAGTATTATAAAAAGAAATATAGTGATATATTAGAAGTACCTGTTGACTATCTATTAAACAACGTCGAAAGACTATTAATGTTAGGAGAAACAATAAGTAGTAAAAAAATAATATTTAATGATTTAAAAGTAAAAAATTGTATTATGACTGATAATGATTTTGTATTACTTGATCCAGATCTTTGGGAACACTCTCATAATAGCAAAAAAGAAATAATCGAATATAACATTAACTACCTATCTTATTTTTTTAAAGAATATGTTAAATATTCTTTAGAAAATAATCACCATGCATTTATGGTAGAAAATGGCCTATATTCTCGTGAAATTGAACGCAAATTGTTTCCTATTACTGATAATCCTAAAAAAACAATAAAAGTTTTAACTAAAAAACTTAGTGGCTATAAAAGGCCAATAGATTATATTTATAGTATGAAGAAGTAGTATTTTAAATATTACTTCTTCATTACTGTATAATTTTACAAGATAAGTTAATAATATAATTAGGTATCACTTATGAAAAATAAAAAAAATATATTGTCAAGCCGAAAGAAATATGTTAGAATTAATATGTTAATCTTTTATGGCGAGATAGCTCAGTTGGCTAGAGCGCTCGGTTCATACCCGAAAGGTCGAGGGTTCGAATCCCCCTCTCGCTACCAATTTTGATTATTTTACTAGGTTTTAAGCCTAGTTTTTTTATTGGGAATATCTAAACAGGTATTCCCATCTTTTTTATTTTAAGAATAAATGATATAATTATCTAAACAATAAATAGTAATTTGTAGAGAGGATTAGAAAATGAATTTAGAACAATTAAAAAAAGATTGC
>CAMMMH010000013.1 GCA_946497955.1 uncultured Mycoplasmatota bacterium
TCTGCCCTTTTTTAGGTTTTTTCCTAAAATAAATTTAGTTTTATTTTTCAGATTAATTTCTCCTTTCCTTATATTATTAATAAAAATTCCTCATAATAAATTCAAATCCTTTCTATTTATATTCGCTTAATAAGTTTTCCATTTCTTTTTGTTCTTCTAAAGTTGCAGGTGTACTTTCACACCTATTTCCATCCCAAATTAAAACACCATCATCATCTTCTCTGATATGTGGTGCTTTTTTGCCTTTTATTATTTCCTCTGAATTATTTGCTACATCAGTAACAGTAATAAAACTTTGTATCTTTTTATTTCTATCTATATAAGAGTTTAAATAACCCTTAATATAAATCTTATTACCTTTTATAAAATAATCTTTATAAATATGATAAAGCTCTCTTGCTATATTTAAACTAACATATACATTTTTATCTTCTTTAGTAGTATATTTTCTTGTAGTAATTCCAAACTTAATATATTTATCATCCGTATCAGTAACAGCATTAATCACTCCTGATACTAATACTTTATTAAAATTTATATCATTGTTCATTAATCAGATCCTTTCCATTTTTGCTTTTTAAATATAATTTAAAATAATTTATTTTATATTTTTATTTATTCTTTATTATATGGTGGAAATATATTTCTAGTGGGCTAGCAATTTTCTTCTACACCTATGGAAGTATTTTTCCACCCCGTTTCTATAACATATAATTTTCTAGTATGATTAATATATTCTATTTTAATTAATCCCTCTTTCTTTAACTTTGCTAAAGCTGATGTTATCGTTCTTTTAGATACATTAATTCTTTTAGCCAAATATTCATTACTGGCAAAGCAGTCATTTCCTTTATAATTTAAAGAGCAAATCATTCCCATTACAAGTTTTTCTGTTGAGTTCAAATTTTTATTTTCACAAACGATGTTAGGAACAATTATATATTTCAAGTTATATCATTCCTCACATCTCCATTGTTCTATCTAATTCTTTTAATTCTTCTTCATAAACTACATTCTTATTTTCTTTATCATAACTGAAATATAACACTTCGTCATTTTTATCAGTAACTTTTATTTTATTACTATCTACTAAATAAATCTTAAATTCACTAACATTAAGATTCTTCTTTAAATAATCTAAAATATAAAATTGTGATATAGTATCAACATTACTTTTTAAAATATCTTCATCGTTAAGTATTTTCAAATAATCATTCTCCTTTCTTTTTAGACAACAAAAAAACCTGTATTCACTACAAGCACTCCATCAAAACAGCAATATTCCCCATAGGGCTTGTTTTAAATCCTCCCTTTAGGATTATTCTTTAATTCATCTTATTTTCATAAGATAGGTACTAACATAAGCCTTATATCTTACTGTACCTTACTTAACTAACGCTTAGTAGCTCTTTAGTTAAGAGTTATGGTATACATACCATTGGAATACTCTTGATAAACTAGATATTTTGCTTGTTCTAGCCTATCGAGATTTTTCCTCAAACCCTTGTTAGTAATTCTAACGGTTTGTTGTATCTCCCCTACATTTATATCTGTAAAGTATCTATTATAGCCTTTACTATAAATGTAAGAGTAGATATACTTGGCTTCCTTTGGAATAGATTTATCTTTCCAAATAGCCTGTGGTACTCTTAGCTGATCTTTAATCATTCATAGATTTCCTCCTCTCTTATAATTTAATTAACGAATATTAAGAAACGTTAATTTTTTTTAACACAATATTAATATACATGATAATTACTAACTTGTCAACTTTTTTTTGAAACAAAACTCCAATATTGTTGATTTTTTTTAACATTTATGCTATTATTGTTGCATAAGGAGGTCAATATGCAAGAAAAAAAAGTTGGCGAAATTATTGCAGAAGCAAGAGAAAAAGCTGGTTTATCACAAAGACAACTTGCAAAGATTGCTAATATAAGTAATGCTCAACTTTCTAAAATAGAATCTGGGGAAATTGAAATACCTAATCCAAAAATGTTAAGAAAAATATGCGATCACATAGATGCTAACTATCAAGACTTAATGTATATGATAGGTTTAGGTATGGAAGTAAGTCCACTTAACCCTTTTATAAAAAACTATTATTCCAAATTAAACAAAGAAGAATTATATGAGGCAAGATTAAATGTTTTAGGAAGTATAAACAATTCAGAAAAATTAGTAGAATCTTGTAAAGAAAACTTAAATAAAGAAAACATTACTGAAAAAGAAAAAGAATTATTATTACATACAATAGAAGATACAGAATATCAAATTAATACATCAAGGGAGATTATTAAACTTATTGAAAGTATAGAAATAAAGGAGAGAAATAAAAATGCGAAAAACTAAAATTTTAAATAGCTTATTAGTTGTATTTAATATTTTAATTATTGCTAGTCTAATTATAGCCTTAATAATAAAAACGAAACTTGCTTATTCTCTATATTGGTTTATCGTACCACTACTTATTTTACTTTTAATATTAGTAATTAGAGAGTGGAGTAAAAGAGGAAAAGACTCTGACATTGATAAATCAAAAATAATTCAAAGGTCATTTGATGACACAACTACTCTATCAACTGTATTTTATGGAATAATTTATCTAATCATTATGTTTATTGATACCTTTAATGAAAATATAAAAAATAGTCCTTATGTATTAATTGGCTTCTTTGTAATAACAATAATATATGAATTATTTATATATTTAGCTATTGATAATGCGAATAAAGAAACAACTAAATTATTAAATGAGCAACACCATAATAAATAATTCATAAGAAAACAACCTAATGTCATCAAAGCACATAGGTTGTTTTCATTTAAAAAGACGTGGCACGTTTTGTTCGCTTTAGCGAATGAAAGTGGCGATAGTCTTTTTCTTTTTTATGAAACGTAAGTTGAAATAAAAAAGGCACTATATTACTACATATCATTAATACACTTTTAGTAATATAGTGCTTAAATGGGGTTTCAAAAGGGCTCTCCCTTTGCACACATCGTTATTGGCTCTGCCAATATCATAGTGTGTTACTAAAATGCCATTTTAGTTTAATCGTCGTTACTAGCCTCTTCGTCCAATAGTTTTATTTCTTCATCCAATATTTTTTTTAAACTTCTAAGTTCTTCTTCAGATAAAGTAATACCCTTGCCCATTTTTTCATGATTTTTCGACCAATCTCTAATATCATATTTTGGTTCATTTCCATTCCAACTAACACGATTTAATTCCTTTGCCCACGTATTATTTTCAGAAATAACTCCTATATTATTTATAATCTCATATTTAAAATCTTGTTTCATTATAAAATTCATTCCTCTCATAATAAAGTTAATCACTTAATAAAAACTTTATAATTTTTAAACCTCACTCTGCTA
The DNA here is from genome assembly GCA_946497955.1 of uncultured Mycoplasmatota bacterium. GTDB lineage: Bacteria > Bacillota_I > Bacilli_A > RF39 > UBA660 > Onthousia. The sequence goes on from CAMMMH010000013.1 coordinate 3,382, forward strand.
AAATGCAAGTAGTAATACAACTCTAATATTGAAATATTAAGTTCCTACTTGAACATTACTCTCCATGCAGGTTTATTTTCAGTAACAATTGATCCTCTTCGCTCAAATGTATATGGATACTTATATTTACTTAAAACTCTCTTTATTAATTCAGAAGTTGAATCATTATGAATAATCCAAACAATTCCAGACTTTTCTCTATTATCGATGTATTGAAAGTTATTTTTCTTTAAATCCGTTATAAAATCATCATTATCATGTTTTGATTCTAAATTAGAATTTATTGAAAAAACATTATCATTAAACCTTTCCGTTTTTCTATTTTGATTCCATTTTAAATACATATTGATTACTTCATCATATTCAGTACTACCTTTATATTTTTCAATAAAGCTACTTACACATTTTTCAACATAAGGTTGATGATATTTTTCAGAAACCGTCTGCAAAGATTTCTTTACCGTATCATAGGCAACATTATAATATAATGAAATATCTTTTCTACTTACTCCCTCACTAAATAAAACCATATATTTAAATTGACTTTCACCAAACTCTAAATCTAATAAATCATTATTTTTAACAAATATATTTTCATTAACTTGTTTATTTTGACTTGTACTAACTGAATCAATTTTATTTTTTAATAAAGTGCTATTATTTTTTTGACTATCAGAAACTTTATAAGATTTATTATCCAAAGCATACAATATATCATCCAAATTACTATCATTATCCTCTTGATGTATTTCTGATAAAAACTTTGAAGATTCATTTTTTACTTTTTCAAACAGTTCACTTGTTCTTTCTTCATTATTTATATTTATACTTTCTGGATAAATTTTATATGATTCTAATTCTTCAAAAACTTGATTCATTGTAGCTTCAGGGTTTTTAAAAAATTGACTTCCTCTTATTCTTATAAATCTCCAACCGATACGTTCCAAAATAGCTTGACGTTGCATATCTTCCTTGATTTTTTCTTCACCGGTGTGATACCTTTCTCCATCACATTCTATTACAATCTTTCTATTTTCACATATTACAACTATATCTAACCTATAGGCTCCAACTGGATATTGTTGAACAATATGATAACCTTGAGATAACAATTTTTTTGCAACTTGTTCCTCAAAAACTGAATCAGATTTATTTTTTACTTCATCAGACTGTAATAAAAATGCTTTAGGATTTGTGGCATAATCTAATAATTTTTTTCTAATATCCATCGACTTTAAATCATTTGCTGAATCTAATGAATTGACAACCCATACTTGATCACGAGCTCTACTAACAGCAACATTGTATCTCTTTTTAACAGAATCTTCAACTCCATTTCCTTGCAAAGGTAACGGACCTTTATCTGAACCACTATCTACCATTGATAAGAAAATAACATCTCGTTCATCTCCCTGAAAATTAGAGGCATTTCCAACTAAGATTTTTCTCTCTTCAATATCACGTATATCAATATATTGATATAATAACTGTTCAATTAATCTAACCTGTTCATCACCTAATAACGAAATTACACCAAAGGTTTTACCTTCATATTCTTTAATATTTAAACATCCTTTTATAAATGAAATAATAGTTTCAGCTTCTACTCTATTAGTTTTTCCAATTCTCTTACCTTGTACTCTATAATTTATAACAGAAGGCAACAAATCAGTATCATTTGAATCTCTTAGTGGTTTTATTTTAAAATCATATGAAAGCATATTACTAAATCCAATTATTTCTGGTACACATCTAAAATGTTCTTTTAACATCAATGGTTGAAATGTTGTAGCAGCAATATCATATAATGAAGTTTTAGCACTATATAAATGAGAATTTGGAATTTTATCTTTAATAAACATTTTTTCTAAGGCATTAATCTTATCAATTTCTACACCAACTGCCATAGGACTTACTTGCTTATCATCTCCAACAACTATCATTTTTTTTGCAAAATAAGATATTGCTAAGGAAGATATATCTGATTGACTTGCTTCATCAATGATAATAACATCGAATTCATTTTCACCTGGTTTTAAAGACTCAATAGCTTTATTCATAGGCATTATCCAACAAGGAACAGCATTTTGACATTTTGCCATTAATTCACGAGCCTTTGCTTTATATTTAGGAGCATTTTTCCCAGTAGCTTTACCAATTTTTTTAATTGTTAACTCCCATCCTTTCAAGGCTTGTTTCATATCAATATCACATTCAGTTCTTGCCAACAAATTATACCAAGCACATACCCCTGCATAATTTTCAGTAATTTTCCTATAATTTGAACTTAATCGTTGACTCGTTTTTTGCAAATCCTCTAATGATTCTTTTGTCATATCATATAAAATACTTAAATATTGTTTAAATTTCCAAGCATCTTGAATATTAGCAGGAGTTTCACTTAAACCATGAATACCACGCCTATTTCTAATGTCATTTGCCCATTGTGGTGCAACTGATTCTAATTTTTCCAATAAAGAATTTCTTTTACTTAAAATTTCATATTTTTGATATAAACTTTCTAATTGTTTAAAAAACTCTAAATATTTTTCATTATCATAATTCTTCAATGACTTCTTTAAATTAATACAAACTGAAGAATTTATTAAACCATTGTCATCCAAAATAGTTACTGAATTTTCTATTTCTTGATTGGCATTATCAATAGCAATTTTTGCTTCACATATATCCAACAAATAAGGAATTACATTTTGTAAAGAATCAAATATTTTATTTATATGATCAATATCTTTATCTAAATCATTCAATTGTAATATAATTTGATAAGGAAAATTGGCTTTTTCCAAATATTTAGTTAAATTCTTATATTCCTTATCATACCAATTTAAATATTTAACTATAATATCAATCCATTTTTCAGCAACTCTTTCAGGCTCTGAATTATCTAAATCATAAAATTTTGTAACTCCATAGCAAGATAACAAATTATCCCATAAATTAGCAAGTTTATTTCTCGCTTCTATTAAATCAATATAATCAAGTACAAAATCGCATTCTTCTTTTGTTGTAATTTGTTTACCATTAACTTGAATTTCTGATAGTAATAAATTGAATTCATTATTTAAAATCAAATCAATTTTCCCAATTTTCCCTTTTCTATCCAAAATTTTTTTTAATTTTTGCAAACCTATTTTATAATCACAAACATCACTATTATTTTTTGTAGAAACTTTTTTACCAAAATGATTATATATAAAATTTTCACTTATTTTTGAGGTAGTTTTTATCTCATTAATTAAATCTAGCCATCTCTTTTTATGAGCACCACCCCTTTTGCCATCACAACAAACTGCTTTTACCCAATTATCAAAATTAGAAAAAATATTAATATAATTTCTCAATTCAGTTATATCATTAGTCTTATAATTTGTAATATAAAAATTACCAAAATTAGTTTCAAAAAACAAATCATCATTAATTTGAATAGTCCATTTTTTTAAACTTCCAATTTCTTCGATTTCTTTTTTTGAATTATCAATTATTGCTAATAATTTTTCAAATTTATCAGGATGAATTAATTTTGCTGGATCTGGTAATTTATAATTAAGTTCTTTTTCTTCATCATAAGAAATTTTAGAATTTGTTCCATATAAATAATTAAACTCATTTATTGTTAACGGTAATGGAGAATACAATTTTACTCTACCATCAATATAAGACAATCTTTCTTTATTTTGTTGAACAAAGCAAGCTGCATCTATAGGAGAAATTTCTTCGCCATCTAAAACAATACTTTTATATTCACTATTAATAATATCAAATATTTTTCTTCTTACAGAAGCCAAATCCTTAATAACCTTTAGTCGATTTTCTTTCAATTCTTCCATTTTATGTTTTAATTCAAATGAAGTGGTCCTAGACATATAATCTGTTATACCATCAATGGAGTCCTCCATATCTTCATTTGAATCATCTAAAACAGACACACATAAACTTTGAATGTTTTTCGGCAATTTATCTTTTAAAACATTTAAAGCCTTTTTTGTATAACTTGTAACTAAAACACTTTCCCCATGAGCCAAAAAGTGTCCAACTAAATTTGCTATTGTATGTGTTTTACCAGTACCAGGAGGTCCTTGCACCAATACTGCATTGTATTTACCTATTCTTTTTGCAATTTCTAATTGCTCCCTATTTGCTTCTTTAGATAATAATATATCTACACTCTCTCCACCAACTTTAGCTAACGATTCCTCAATAGTTTCTTCAGTTTCCTCAGGTTTTTCTAATTTTCCACCACTAATGATATCTATCAAATGGCTTGGAATAAAACCAGTTTCTTCTATATTTTTAATAATCTGTTCAGTAGCTTTTATTGTCCCATCCATTCTTTTTCGCATAATTAAACAGGGTCTATAAAACATATTAATTCTATTTTCAGAAATATCATCTTGACCATCTATATATTTACTGTCAGAACTCAAGTTATGAACAAGTATTTTTAAAAAGTTGGGTGTATCATTTCTATCCATTGGATGATAATCATGTACCATTAAATCAGAATTTAATGTAGTTAATGAATCAAGATCAATATCATCCATGACTTGAAACAGTTCAGAGTATAATTCAGTTCTAGCATCAGTGTCCATTACATATATAGTATTTTCATTAGCATCAAAATTCATGTTTAGTCTTTTTGTCAACACAGGATGACATATATTTTCGTTATTCTTATCAGTTATATAACCATTAGCAAGTATTAACTCAGTAGTTTCAAAATCACGTTGTAAATCTACATACTTCATATATAAAGTAGTAAAGAAATTTCTCGTTCTTTCTATTTTTAATTGTCTTTCAACCCATTGTTTTCTTTTTTCAAGCCATACTTTATATGTTTTCACACGTTCCGAATCATCTGTAAACATTTCTACTACTTTTTCAGAATTGTTTTGATTATTTTCATATTCTATTTTTTCTTTAACTTGAACAGTATTTCTATAAGAATCCCAACCTTTTACTAACCATTTTTCAAAAGATACATCAGGTTTAGGACATTTTTCAAATTCAGGCTTATGAACTTTTAACAAGTAATCTACACTATTATCATCAAGTACCTCATCTTCCACTTCGACTTTGTCCTTATATAATACGCTAATATTTTCATTATCTTGGGGAACATTACTAATCTGATATTTCCATAAATAATCATCATCGTTACATATAATTTTTTGTTTACTCTTACAAAACTCTATAATAAATTTATATAGTGATATTATTTTCTCCTTATTAGAAATTTCTTGATTCATTAAATTCACTCCACTTCCAACACTCAAACCAATCTTTATATCACTAGTATATCATAATTCTATCTACCTTGTTAACTCAAAATCATCTTTATCTCTATCATTATCTTTTTTAGTTTTATAATAACTAGGTATATCAGCATACCCAAAAAGTTCATCTTCTTTAGTAGTGCCATTTGAAATATCATAAACATCATTGCTATCAAAATCTTTATTGTCATAATATTCCTTTATTTCGCTTGTAGCGGCTTCTTTTGTAGGCTCATTACCGATTTGTAATAAATGTCTAAAAAAGTGCTTTATTGCCCCTAATATGGCTTTAATATAGGATTTTAAAGTATTATTCTCTTTTGTAAGATTTTGATTTCTCGTAGTTAATGCCTTAATTTCTCTTTTCATATTTTGATTTTCTTTTTCCAAACTCTGATGACTTTTAGTAAAACTATCTACTTCATTAAATAAATTTTTTATTTTTGGTTCTATTTCTATCGCTTTTTTTGTTTCTTTAATTACTTTGTTCATACTATCAAAAGTTTCTTTTTCTACTAAAACATGAGTTTTATTAAAAGGAATATTTTTGGTAGTTTTTTGTTTCTCATTAAATTCTTTCATAGCTTCATCTATTTTAGAGTTTAAAACCTCTACTTTCTGTTCATAATATCTAGTAGTCTTTTTTAGTTCTCTAACCTTTTGATGTTTAGCTGTACTTCCTTTAATACCTCGCTCTAAATCATAACCTTTACTAGTTAATCTTTGGTGGTATTTATCTTGTAATTCTGATAAATGTATTTTATCTTTAATATAGGCTTTTTTAGAAATAGTATATCTTTCTGTATTAGTTCTTTTATCAAACTTTTTAATCAAAGGGATAACTACACAATGTAAATGAGGAGTTTCTTCATCTAAATGGACAGTTGCGTGTAACACTTGCTCTTTAGTATAACCTAAATCTCCATAAACAAACTCCATACAAGTATCAGCCCACTTTTTTATATCTTCCCTACTCATATTATCAAAAAACTTATGTGTTGCTGTAAAAAGTAATTCATCGGCTACTACATTTTTAGATTTATTAAGCATTTGATTAAAAGTTTTTCTTCTATCAGGTCTTTCCGTTTTCATTCTCTCATTATGCTCTTTTTCATAATCCTTAACTTTGTTTTTAAAACCTTTAACATATTTCTCTTGTAATGGTACTATCTCAATATTATCTTTAGATAATTCTAATTTTATATTTGGATTAGAATTATAGGCTTTCTTTTCTCTTTTATTATGTGATCCAATCCCAGCTAAATCATTCAAAGTATAAACTGCTTCACTTCTAAATATTGCATAATTAATAATATCTACCTCCTTTTATGCAAAATAAAAAGATATGATTTCTCATACCTTTCGTGGATATAACCTTAAACTATTAAATTTTTTTGTTGCGTACTTACGCGCGTTAGGACAAAAACTCCATCATCGTTCTTTAAAATTATTTGTTCATGGTTATTAGAAGTATTAGTAAGTGTTATCTTATAATAATCATCTTTCTTATAAGCAGTTTCTACTTCATAATTATAAATATCATCATTATTTAAAACTTCCAGTGTTCCTGTCATTACATAACCTTTACCATCATTAACTTTTTTATCTAAATCTGCTAAAACATCACTTTCACTATTTTTCCCACATCCAGTAACTAAAAAACAAGTGATAAATAATAAGAATAAGCTTAATTTTTTCAAAATTTTTCACCTCTTCACTTTCTCTAATTAATTATATTAAAGAAAATAAATTAATATTCATGAATAAAAAATGTAAATTAGTCCATTATATGAATGTAATAAATAAAAAGAGGAGGAAGGTTGAAAAAAATATCTAAAAAATAAACACGCAAAAAAGATTTTGTGAGAAAACGCAAAAATTCGTGTTCATAATAATTATCGACAAAAATAAATGAGTTGTGGCATTGACTGTAAATCTCCACTTGAAAACTCGAGAATTGTTTTACCAAAGTTAAGGTTCCGTGCTCATAAAAGTAGAATAATAATCTACAGGCTACACTCATTTGTACTCTAGAGATAAACGACACATATAATTATACGGGTTTAAGAAACATTTCTTAACACCACTCACCTCACCGTGCTCTGTAGTGTACCAACAACTGATAGTTATTATAAATGATTTTAGATATAAGTCAACTTTTCATCTCAATTTGTGCCTTTCAGAGGACTGAAAGGACGATAGAAAGGAATGTTAGAGAATTATGGAAACATTAAAAAAAATATGCTTAGTTCTTATTATAATAGGAGCGATAAACTGGGCATTAGTAGGTTTATTTGAACTAGATTTAGTTGCAACTCTATTCGGAGGTAGTGATGAACTACTAGCAAGATTAGTTTATATTATAATAGGAATTGCAGGTCTAATTGATATAAGTATTTTATTTGATCGTTTAGACCATCATGATTAAAAAAGAGATTCAAGTAAATGAGTCTCTTTTTTAACTATTTGCAGTAATTCTAACTTTAACTTTCTTAGTCTTAGGTGCATAGTTAAGTTTAACATCGTCTCCCCTAACTTTAACTTCTACTTCATGTTCTCCAACACCTAAGCCATCTAAATCAACATAAGCATATATAGTAGATGAATCTATACTATCAATAATAGATTTACTACCAGTAACAACTACTGTAACTCTACTATCTTCTTCCGACAAAGCTTGTACTCTATATTTAGATGTATCCAAGTTCTCAGTAGCAATTGAAACATTATTAATTTCTCTAGTTGTAGAATCATCAAGCGTTACATTAACAGTAATAGTTTTCTCGCTTATCTCTGTAACACCATTAGGACGTTTCAAAGTAACAGTATATTCTTTATCATCAGAAAGTCCTGTAACATCTACTTCTACTTCTAATGAATCTAATTTATCTAAAGCTTCTTCACTACCATAAACAGTAACACTATCTATATTAGTACTAAGTGATTTAATCGCTTTACCAAAAGCAAGCTCTCCCTTAGGAACTATCTCAATAGGTAATTTTTTAGATGGACTAGATACAGTTACTTTAGCAGTCACTGTCTTAGGAACTATTTCTACATCTACTGTCTTACCATTAGCATCATATGCAACTAAAGGAACATCTTCAAGAGTAATTTCTCCAGCTTCTTGTGTAGGGAAGTTATCAACATCAACTAATGCTCTAACAGTTGCAACTTCATCAAGCTTATATTCAGCACCTTTAACTATTACTTCACTTCTATCAAGTTCTACATTATCTATATTTAATTTAGTATCTAGATTATCTTGATGTAATACATCATAAGTAAGTGATTTAGTAGCACTAACTTTATCATATATAGTAACTGTAACTGTAGATGGATCAAGTCTATAATCTATTGATTTTAATTGTTGTGTATATTTAAGGGTTACTTTATGTTGTCCTGGTTTTAAACCAGTTAAATCAACAGTAACTCCTCCACTAGGAGATTGTTTTGCTAAAAAGATATGTCTTTTCTGACCAACTAAAGTTATATCAACACTATCAGGTAATCCTTCAACAACATAAGCTTCTTCATTATAAGTAGCTGTAACAGGTTGATCATATAAAATCTCTGCATATTGATCAATCATTGTATTACCTTCACTATCTACAATAAAGAAAACTGCTAAAGCCAAGACTAAACTAATTACAATTAAGGTTTGTTTCTTCCCAATAAGTCGTTCTAAACCTTTACTATTACTCTTAGAAAAATCTATAATTTTAAGAATTAACTTAGTAATAGGAGTAATTAACCACTTATCAAAGAATGCACCTATATGACGAAAAAATTTTCCAATACCTCTAATTATCTTCTTCATATATCTCTTCCTCTTCTATTTCATCTTCATCGTACTCATTACTAGTCTTAGGCTTTAATTCATTTATTAACATCATTCTAACATCATCTATTGATAAGTTATAGAAAAGTTCTCCTTTAATAGCAACAGATAAACGTCCAGTTTCTTCTGAAACAACTAAAGCAATAGCATCTGTCTCTTCAGCAATACCAAGTGCTGCTCTATGTCTTGTACCAAGTCTTTTATTGATTTTAGTACTACTACTAGTAGGAAATACTGCTCCAGCACAAGTTATCCTATCTCCTTGAATAATAACTCCTCCATCATGTAAAGGATTACCCTCATAGAATATTGCTATCAACAAATCACTAGATAAATCAGCATAAAGTTTCTTAGCTTTATCTATATAATTACCTAAACTAATATCCCGCTCTAATACGATTAAAGCACCAATTTTATTTTTTCTTAAATAATCCATCGCTTGGGTTAATTGATATACTAAATGTTCTCTTTCATCAACAGTAAGTACTTTATGACGACCTAACAATTGATTACGACCTAACTGCTCCAAAATATTTCTAATTTCCGGTTGAAAGATTACAATTAAAGCAAGTGGTCCATACATAATAACATACTCTAAAAGTAAACCAACAGTTGTAAAGCCACACAAATCACTAACTATTTTTAAAATAATGATAATGATAACTCCCTTAAACAAAAGAGTAAGCTTAACACTATTTCTAATATTTTTTAAAATGATATAAAACATTAACCAAACAATCGATATATCGACAATTTTCCTCAAAATTGTCAAAACACTTGTAACAGTAATAACCATAAAATCTCTCCTAACTGTTTCTAAACTGTATTATTATTTCCATCTTGATTAATCGTTGGTATAACTACTTGACTAACTTCACTAGATGGAGCATTTACATTATCAGTACTAACTGTATTATTAGTAGTTTGTTCAATCTGTGGATTAACTACAGTAGGTGTAACTACATTATTATGTTGTGATACTTCTACTTGAGGAGCCTCTACTGTAGCAGTATTATTAGAATTAACACTTGTCGTAACTTCACTAACTGTCGGTGTTACAACACTACTATTAACAGTCTGAACTTCTGGTTCACTTACAACGTTATTTTGAACAGCGTCTGTGTTATTAACACCACTAGTTGGAACTTCTTCAGCCACTGGAACATTACTAACAGGCTCTGCAATAGGTGTTGTAACAGGAGTACTAGTAACTTGTGCATCACTAACAGGTTCACTAACTACATTATCTTGAACAACTTCTGTATTATTAGTATCATCAACAGTAGCATATTTTTCTTTCTCTTTTTTATTCTTAATACCTTTCTCAGCTAAATAACCAATACAAGCAAAGATAAGAATAACAAGTACTACTACCCACACGATATAAAAAGGGCCATCCAATGTATCCCTAAAAAATTCAATAACAATATCCATAAGACACCGCCTTTCACACTTTATCCCTTTATTCTTCATTTATTATCATAACATGATGAACTCATCTTTTCAACTAAAGAAAAATAAAAAATTATTATTTATGTAACTTCATGTATATAGTATCAACAGCATCACCATTAATAATTGCAACATTCTTAAAAGTCTTATAAGGAACAAAGCCTAGTTTTTCATATAAATTTATCGCTCTATAATTATTAGAATATACTCCTAAATAAATTTCTTCTAACTTCAAATCATTAAATCCATAATCTATAAATCTTTTAAGAGCTTCTAATCCATAATGTCTATTTTGAAACTCTTCATTTATAATGATACCAATTTCCGCATTACTTAAAGTTATATTATCAAAATCTATATTTCCAATAAACTTACCACTCTTTTTATCAAACATCGACAAAATTATCAAAGTATCTGTTTCTAATGCTTCTTTTACACACATAAATCTATTCTCATAAGTATAAGGCTTAGGGTCAGCAGTTATAAATTTCTTTATATTAGGATTATTAAACATCTTTAAATATTCATCTATTAAATCATATGAAATATTAACATAATAAATATTATCTGATTCTAATACAATTTCTCTATTCATAAACACTCCAAAAAATAACTTCTCAACCAATATAATTATACTACAAAATCAATTAAAAATCACACAGTAATAACTAAATTAGATTTTAAATAATTAATAATAGTATCTTTTAAATCAGTAATTTCCACATCTAGCCAATTATTTTTATAAAGTAAATGTCGGATTTAGTGTTGACTTTGTCCGACATTTACTCACCAATATTATATTTTCTTTGCTGCTAATTTTTAACTGCAATGTTTTATCCTACATTCAAAATATAAAATAACACTCCATTAAACAATAAAATGGTGCCGACTAAAGGATTTGAACCTTTGACCTACTCATTACGAATGAGTTGCTCTACCTACTGAGCTAAGTCGGCATAAAAACTTTACTACTTTAGTATAGCAAAGTTTAAAGAAATAATCTATTACAAATCCAAACTATCAGGATTTAATAAGAAATCCATAATTCCAATAACAGATATACCTTCTTCAGTAATCCAAGGTTTAATTATATCTTTAACAACAATAATCTTTTTAAAGTTATCTCCTATATTCATTAAAGATCTTTCCTCTTGAATAGTCTTTTCCCTAGTTTCCAAATTTAAAGAAGATTGTATATAATAACGTTTATTACCTAAATTACATACAAAATCAACTTCTAATTGTTTTCTCTCACTTTTACCATCCTTATTTTTAACATTCTGCTCTACAACTCCAACATCTACATTATATCCTCTAACTAATAATTCATTATAAATAATGTTTTCCATCAAATGGCTTTCTTCTTGTTGTCTATAGTTAAGTCTTGCATTTCTTAAACCAACATCTGTAAAATAATACTTCTGAGGAGTCTGAATGTATTTTTTTCCTTTTATATCATATCTTAAAGATTTATTAACAATAAATGCATCTTCTATATTCTTTAAATATAGGTTTATAGTATTTAATGACAACTCTTTTTCCCCATTACTTTTAAAAGCATTATAAATTTTTTGAGGATTAGTAAGAGAACCTACTGATGATGCTAACATATTTATTATAGAATCAAGTATATCAACTCTTGATATATTATTCCTATCTACTATATCTTTAACATATGTTTCCTTAAACAAATCTTTTAAATATTGTGACTTTTCTTCATCTGTTTTTTTAGAAAGTATAAGAGGCAATCCTCCATAAGTAACATAATCGGCCCAAGCTTCATATTTATCTCCATCATAACATGATAAATATTCACTAAAAGAAAGTGGGAACACTCTAACCTGATCGCCTCTACCTCTAAACTCTGTTATTATATCACTTGATAAGAATTTAGAATTACTACCAGTTACATAAACATCCATATTTCTCTCATATAAAAAACCGTTTAAAACATATTCAAAACCAGCTACAAGTTGTATTTCATCTAAAATAATATAATACATGTCTTTATCAGTAACTTTACTTCTTATATATTTATCTAAGATTTTAGCATCTAAATATTTTCTATTTTGTTCTTTATCAAGTTCTAATTTAATTATATGATCATCTTTTACACCAATAGATTTTAAATAGTTAATAAATAATGGATCTAATAAATACGATTTTCCACACCTTCTTATTCCTGTAACAACTTTAATAAGACCATTTTCTTTTCTATTGATTAATCTATTTAAATAAATATCTCTTTTAATTTGTTTCATAAAACCAGCTCCTTCTTTTATAATTTTATTATAACTCAAAAGAATAAAGCTTAGCAATAGTTTCGATGAAGATTTTTGTGTATTTACGCAAAAATCTTCACCGTTTTTTTTATTCTGTCCTAAGTGCAATAACAGGGTCTTTCTTACTAGCCATTTTAGATGGAACAAATCCACTTAAAACTGTCAAAGTAACACTAATTACTAAAAGAATAATGGCATGAACAGGATTAAGACTAGCAACATTAGGAAGGTCTGCTAAACTCTCTATTAATGAATTAATTGGGAATGTCAAAAGATAAGCAATAACAAGTCCTAAGACACCACTACATACTCCAATAATAAATGTCTCAGCATTAAATACCCGAGTTATATCTTTACCTCTAGCCCCTAAAGCTCTTAAGATACCAATCTCTTTAGTTCTCTCAAGTACAGAAATATAAGTAATAATCGCAATCATAATACAAGATACCACAAGAGATATTGATGAAAATGCTATCAAGACATAAGTAACAGCATCCATAATACTACCTGATAAAGTACTAATCAAAGAAGCATAATCAGTATATAATACTTGGTCACTTTCATCTTTACCTTCATTATAGTCATCTAAATAATCTGTAATATAGTCCTTAGTATCAAAATCTTTTGGATAAATATAAATAATTAAAGGAGTTACTTCTGCACCTAACACCCCTAAAATATTATCTTTAGTAACAGTAGAAGTTGTATCATCAAAAGCTTGACCTGTTAAAACATTATAACTGACTTCTTTTTGTCTATTAACAATATCACTATCTTTATTCTTATTAATAACCTCATCTACTAATGCAGAATTATAGTAAATTCCTGACTGAGTCAAAGAGTTCTTATCTTCTTTTCCCCTTATAATAGCAGTAACTTTAACTGTAATCGCATCACTACTATTATACATATCTTCATAATCTTTACTAGGAACAAAATAATTATTAATTTCATTATAGTAAATATCATTAGGAATTACTTTAAACTCTTTATTTAAGATATCATCAAAAGATATATTACTACTTGTATCAAATCCAAGTTGTTCTAAAGTACCACTATCTAACTCATTACGAGAATTAACAGCGATAACAACACTAGGAGTATCTTTATCTATAGAACCTGCTAAAACATCATAATTATCTTCTAACATGCTCTTACCATTAACTTTATCAGCATATAAACTCCAACCCATAACACCTGTCATAGATGTAGTAGACATACTATAATTAGTACTAGTAGGAACTAATCCATAAGTACCATCCGCATTTCTAGTAACAACATTTAAAGTAGTACCGTACTCATAACTAATTGCCGAAACATTATCTTTATCCATAGATTCTATATAATTAATATAATCATCATTAATAGTATTAAAGTGCATCATAGTCTCTAAACTATTTTCTCTAGGATAAATAACGTTCTTATTAGTATACTCTTCATGTTTATCTCTATTACTAGTCATCTCCTGCATAACTTCTTCATTTATATTCATAGCCTGTGTACTAATCGTAATAGGCATCTGTGATAAACTATCCGCTTCATATTCATCTATTTTCTTCTGAAAACCATTAGATAATGAAAGTATTAAAGCAATACCAATAATACCAATAGATGCTGCAAAAGATGTCAAGAATGTTCTACCTTTCTTAGTCTTAATGTTATTAAAAGAAAGTTTTAACGCTGCCCCATATCCAAGTACAGTCTTTTTAATAGTTACTTTATCTTTAGAATTCTCTTTATCTTTAACAGGCTTACTATCACTTAAAATCTTTCCATCTTTAAGTTCAATAACTCTAGTTGCATAATCCTCTGCAAGCTCTGGATTATGAGTAACCATAATAACTAACTTATCTTTTGCAATTTCTTTTATTAAATCCATTATCTGAACACTAGTAACAGAGTCAAGTGCCCCAGTAGGTTCATCTGCAAGTATAATCTCAGGGTCATTAACAAGAGCCCTTGCAATAGCAACCCTTTGCATCTGCCCCCCAGATAACTGATTAGGCTTTTTATGGGCATGGTCTTTAAGTCCAACTTTATCTAAAGCTTCAAGTGCTTTAACCTTTCTATCTTTCTTCTTATAACCACTAAGTATTAAAGCCATCTCTACATTTTCTAAAACACTAATATGACTAATTAAGTTATATGACTGAAAGATAAAACCAACACAATTATTACGATAATAATCCCATTCCACACTTTTAAACTTCTTAGTACTTTTATTATTAATGATTAAGTCCCCACTATCATATCTATCAAGTCCCCCAAGAATGTTTAAAAGAGTAGTCTTACCACTACCACTACTTCCCAAAATAGCGACAAACTCACACTTTCTAAACTTTAAACTAACATCATTTAAAGCATGTTGAACAAAATCTCCTGTCTTATAACTTTTATTTATATTCTTTAACTCAAGCATAAATACCTCCTTAAATACTCTACATAACTATTATATACTATAAATTAATATTTTTATTTATTTTTTTGAAATATAATGTTAAAATTAAGGAAAGGGAGGGATTAATATGTTAAAAAAAATATCTAAAAACTCATTCCCTCTATGGCAATACTAAGGTTTGTATTGCCTTTTTTAATGGAGGAAGTATATGAAAACAATATTTGATTATCAAAGAGAAATAATTAGTGAATTAAAAGAAAATGAGTATTTAACTATTCATGAATTAAAAAAGAGAATAGAAATACCTTCATACCAAGAACGAAGTAATTTTCTAGAAGCCTTATATAATCTAGAGTTAAAAGAAGGCATTTATAATATAAGGAAAGGGACATACACACTATTTCCTAAAGACTTATACAAAGTTGACTATGTAATTCCTATTTCCAAAGGATTATATTTAAAAAGATCTAAAGTAACAATAGATGAAACTCTTAATAAAGGAAAAATAATTTTGCCAGACGATATCGTTGTTGTAACCAATGAAGAAAATCCTAAAATAAAAAGAACAATCGGAAGAAGTATGTATTTCTTTAAAAACTACTTATTGAAAGAATTAGAACAAAAGAATTTAACATATAAACAAATTAAAACCCTTGCTATAGCAAGAAATCATCAAAAAATAACTGAACTAAAAGATTTACTACATACTCTTGAAAAAGAAGGTAAAATCTACTGTCAAGGCAAAACATTTGAAAAGTGGCCAAATAACTTAGCTTTAACTAAATTAGAAACTGATAGTAATAATAAATTATATTTTGTATTAGATAACAAAAGATACTACAAAGAGAAAGAAGAACTTAACAATGCTTTAGATGGAGATATTATCGCTGTATCAAGGAAAGGAAAACACATTGTAAAAATAATTGAAAGAACAAAAGAAGAATTAATATTAGAAGTAGTTGAAATTGAAGGAGTAAAACAATTAGAACCAATACTTTTACCAGGCAAGGGCAAAATTAAAGTTAGAATAAGCTCTAATGACATGAAACATCTTAAAATAGGTGATAGAATAAAAGCTCGAATAAGTCTAGATAAAACAGATGGAGTCTATGAAGCAGATTATATAAGTACAATAGGAAATATCAAAGATAATGATATTGATATAATATCTATCGCTGCAAAACACGGCTTCAGTATTGAATTTAGTGAAGAAGCTTTAAGAGAAGCTAGAAACATTCCTCAAACTGTAAATATAAATGACTACAAAGATAGATATGATTTTACCAAGAGATTTAAAACATTTACTATTGATTGTGATAATACAAAAGATATGGATGATGCAGTTAGTATAATGAAAAATGAAAAAGGCAATTATATTTTAGCAGTGCATATTGCCCACGTATCTCATTATGTTAAAAGAGGTAGTGCTCTTAATAAAGAAGCCTATGAAAGAGCCTTATCGGCATATCCTGCAAATTCAGTTATTCCAAACCTACCACCAGAATTATCAAATGGTATCTGTTCTTTAAATCCTAATGTTCCAAGACTAACAAGAACATGTATTATGGAAATATCTCCAAGAGGAGAACTACTAAACTATAAATTTGTAAATTCTATAATTGAATCTAAAAAGAAAATGTCTTACAGCGAAGTTAATAAAGTATTAGATGAAGGAATAGTAGATGATGAATACCTACCATTTTTAAATGATCTAACTACTTTTAAAGAACTATCAGATATTTTAACATTAAAAAGAAAAAGCGAAGGTATGTTAACATTTATAGAACATGAAAATAATTTTATCGAAGATAAAGATGGCAATATTATTAGTATAGAAGAGAAAAATAATGGTACAGCAGGTAAAATGATTGAAAATGCTATGATTTTATATAACTACTGTGAATCTTCATATTTAAACTTTATAATAGGTACATCTATTAATAGAGTCCATGACTCACCAGATCAAGATAAATTAATGGATGCTTTTGATAAAATTCATAATCTTGGTTATAATTTACCAAAAATAGGTTCTATGACTACAGCACAATATATTCAAACAATATTAAATATGTATCAAAATGAAAATGATTATCCTATTATTTCAGATATTATATTAAAAGCTTTACCAAGAGCCCATTACTCTATTTATCCAACAGGGCACTTTGGTTTAGGATTAGATTTTTATACTCATTCTACTTCACCTATTAGAAGATATCCAGACCTTAAAGCTCAACAGATAATTGATTCATATGAACAAGGTAAATTATATGAAATAGAAGACAATAACACTCTAGAAGCAATATGTGAGCACTGTTCTATGAAAGAACAAGAAGCCGAAGCTTTAGAACGAGAAGTAGAACTAATAAAAATGTTAAAATATGTTGAAAGACATAAAGATAAAAATTATTATGGCATTATAACAGATATAGATAATGAAAGAGCATATCTAAAAACTATAACAAATATACCCGGTTATATAGAGTATCTTGACTTAGATGATATAAGATTTATAAAATCTAAACGATATTTAAAAGACGAAAATGATATGGTAGTATTAAAAATAGGAGATACAGTTAAAGTACAAACTCATAATACAAATCACAAAGAATTGTTAGTAAACTTTGACTTTATTAAAAATATTACTTTAGAACAACAAAATAAAAAAGGAGCTACTGCTCTTAGAAAAAGTTATATAAAAAGACTCTATTAAAAAACAGTGAAACGTCCACTGTTTTCTTTTTACCCATTCAAATCCATAAATTCTTGATTTAAAGTTTGATATTTATTAGATATTTTATTAGCATCACTCTTCTCTAATACATACCAACCCTTACGAAACATAAGTTCATAGACTTCTCTTTGTAATGAAGAATAAGTATCAAACATCTCTTTATATTCACTATATAATGTTTCATTAGATGCTTCTGTTAAGCTAACAGCATAGTTTTTAACTAACTGTTTTAAAGTACTAAGTAATGAAGAAATATAATCTTTATCATTTAGAGCCATTCCTTTAGGAGTCTCTACTTTAGGATTACAAATTTGATTATTAATCATTGTTACCTCCTTCATTTAAGATATTTAAAATTTTACTAATATTACCTTGAAATACATTGCTAGCCTTACTAAGCATATCTTTAATTTCACTATCACTTACACTATTAATAGCATTACTAGTACTCTTATAAGCACCATAATTCCAATTAAACATATCACTTAGATAATCTAAATCTTTACAGCTAATCATATTAGGTACTGCACTATAATTATTTTCCATATCTTTTCCTCCCAATATTAATATGGACAAAAACAAAAAAACTATACATAAAGTATAATTTTATTTAATAGTCTTTAATCTATGTTTAATATCCAAAATTAAATCCATCGGAGCATTATCCATTTTATTTAAAACAAGTAAGGCATCTTGCAATTTAGTCTTAACAGATACATTATTCTTAATGTTCTCTACTTCTTCATCTAAATTAAAGTTTTTACTAGGATTATCTTTCATATAATCTTTAATATAGTTCTTTATATCATTAAGAACATATTCTTTTAACTTATATGAATCCATCTCCATAACTCCAAAATATCCACTAATCATATATCTATAAACATCTTCTATTGTCATAACATCCCTCTAATCATTAATTTCAAGTTTCTCTAATAGTTTATTAATAACTTTATCTATCTCTTCATCTTTACCTTTAAGACTAATTAAAAGTTTATTAGTATTAGATGACTGAGGTAACATATATCCTGCCTCTCTAAATAAATCTTCAACCATTACTTTATTAGAATGAATTAACGCCTTATAAAAACGTTTTTCATCATCATCACTAGATTTACTAATAAGATACTTTAAAGTCTTAATTTGTTCTATCTTACTATCAGCAAGTTTAAATAATTCACTGATAACTCTTTTATCTTTTACTTTCTGTTTAGGATAAACTCTAGGTAACATACTAATTGCTTTTGATGGACAAGCCGCTGCACAGGCTCCACATCCAATACATTTATCAAAATCTATCTGCCCAGTCTCATTATCAGTCGCCCCTGTTGGACATACAAAAAGGCATAAACAATCTTTAGTACATATTTTTAAGTCACGATAAGCATGTCTTTCACTTTTCTCCATATTAACACACCTCCAATATCTTAAGACTAGGAACCTTACAGACAGGACAAACCTTAGGAGGATTATCTCCTATATAAACAAATCCACAAATATCACAAACCCATATCTTTGTATTTTTAATATAATCTATTCCCTTTTCTTTATAAGTATCAATTACTACTTTCATAATATTAGTACTCTTATTAGCCCAATTAACAACCCTTTTAGCACCTCTATCATCATATTTAGAAAATACTTCCATTGCTTTACTAAAGCTATTAATATCACTATTTACCATATTAATAACATCATCTAAACTACCAGTTTTATCTTCTTCTAAACCTTCATAATATTTAGATAATTCTCTAAATAAATCTTTCTCTTCCTCTAAATACTGTTTTTCACAACCACGAGCTAAGTTAGAACAAATTAAAGATATCTCATAGTTAGATAATTCTCTTAAGTCATCATCTACTTCTTCTATAATCTGAACTTTAGGCTCTTCATTTATTTCCTCTTTTTCTTCTTTAACCTCTTCAAATAAACTCTTAGGCGCTCCACACAATGGACATTTCCAATCATCTGGTAAATCAACAAATTTTACCTTTTCTTTCGCTTCATCATAAATATAACCACAAATTGTACAACGATATTTTTTCATTCTAACCTCCATACATAAATCATATCAAACTAAGAAAAATAAATCTACAATAATTGACATTTTTATATTCTTCTATATAATAATAACTAAATTAAAAGGAGGGATATCTAATGGATAAACAAAAACGTTGTATAGACATATATGGCGAACCATTAAAAATAGGAGATGAAGTTATTCCTGTTCTTGAAGAAGCTTTAATCATAGGAATAAGTGGTACTATTTCTAAAATAGAATATAGTGAAAAATATAATAATCATTACATTACAATAACAGATAAACAAGGTAATGTTCTATTAGAAGGTGTTGATGCAAGATGCTATACTACTAAAGAAAGATTCAATGAAAGAGAAAATGAAGATTTTATATATAGTATTAATTTTTATAATAAAAGACTCATGCTCCAAACATCTTTACCCTTAAGTAATATAACAAGTGTAGATTATGAAATACCAGAGGATACAACTTTTGCCACCATCAACGCTAGACACACATTTGAAAAAGATGCATATTCTATTGATGATGTTTATTCTCTAATTATTGATAACAAAGTCAAAGTATGTCATGATAAAGAGGATGATTATTATTACTTAATGAATGAAGAAACTTATGACTATCATGATATAAGTAGTAATTATAGAATCTTTAAAAATGAAGAAGAATTTAAAGCTTTTATTAAAGAAATAATTAAATATTTTAATAATACAGATTTAACTCACATTAACACAGAAGAAATATTTGATGAAAATGAAAAGGCTAAAGTCTTTGAAAAAAGCCTAATAAATAGATTAAGTAATTAAATATAGAGAACTTATTCATAAAAAATAAGTTCTCTCTTTTTCTCTAATTATACCTTTTACCATTAACTAATGGTTTTAAAACTCTAACCTTAACATTAGGAAGTTCAGTTTTAGGAATACAATCTATATTTATATTTTCGAAAAGACTAATTTTATCTAATAGTTCCTTATCTTTACTATTCTTTAATCTATTAAACAATTCTATTTCATTAAAACTATACAAGTCATCATAACTAATATAACCTCTATCAATAGATAATTTTGTTATAGTAGCAAGTAACTGCATCATATAATTATCTTCGTTAGTATGACAATACAAATCTATACTTTTACTAACATCAATTATTTTAGAAACAATATCTCTATTAGTAAAACCAATCTCATCTTCATTATCTTCATTTTTAAATACTCTAACATCATTAATAATTTTTTTAATATCATCTTTATTGATATTTTTAGTCCAACCTATACCAGTTAAAATAACGCCATCTAACCTATCAGTACAACATTTAGGCCTATCATTATCAACAATACTAAATTTCTTAAAGTTGATAATATCATTAACATCTATATTATCTTCTTTTAAACATTTAAGTAAATACTTATCACTTTTAATGATATCTTCCGTAAGTTCTTCTGTACTTTCTTGTTTTTCATAATCTTCATTCATATAATCTATAACATGTGAAAAACAAGGAGTTGCCACATCGTGAAATAATGCTGCAACGGTCATAGTCTTATCTTTAGTTACTTTATAAGTTAGTAAAGAAGTTGTAAGTGAATGAGCAAATCTACTAATATATTCACTAAAATCATAAACACTTTTAGAAGCAAAATCCATTCCACAAAAATAACCAACTCTCATTAATCTAACTAAAGATGGACATTCAAAATACTTCCTAAGAAATAATGGAATATTCTTATAATCTAATTGTTCTAAATAAAACTGTAATAACATATTGAACCCTCCCTAATAATATTTTCTCATTTTCTTTAATATAAGTCTACCCTTTTCTTTATCAGTAATATATTCTAAAAACTCTTTTCTACTTACCTCTTCAAAATCATCTACAAATCTTTTGTTCTCTAATCTATTTCCAAGATATATTAAATATTGTCTTTTAATTTCTAACTCTTCAAATAATATTTCTTTCATAGACATAGTTGTATAAAACTCTCTTCCATTAGTATAAACAAAAGAATCTCTTTCTTCATAAAAAGGACATCTTGCATCATAAATAATTCTATCATTTTGAATAATAAAAGAACCAACTATATTTTTATTAGGATCAGATACTTTTAAACCACCACTACTTTTAAAATCATTACCTTTAATATCAGAACAACCTGCTAGTAACTTTCTATCTTTTAAATAAATAATACCCTTAGCACTTTTTAATTTTGCAAAAGTGTCAAAACTTACATATCTAAGATTAAAAGAATGTTCAGACTCTCTTAAATATTCTAAAACAGAGATATTTTCTGGAACATTTATAGATTCATAATAAATTGTTTGGTTTTTAATAATTTCTTTCATTAGAACCTCCTTGAAAACATTCTATCATAGTTGGTAATAAATTAAAAGAAAGAACAAGACTTAATACTTGTTCTAACTAATTTCAAGTGAATAACTCCACATAGCTTCCGTCACTCACGCTTCCTTATTAATTAATTTAGGTTGTGATAGTCGTGAAGTTGCCAAAAAATTAGGAGATACTGTTGAAGTTATAGAAAGTACATATTATCATATGTTTCCAGGCAAGAAAAACATACTGTAGATGTATTGAATAACTTTAAAAAAAGAGGTAAATAAGGGGTAAATAAAAAAAATAATATTAAAACCCTTACGAAACCTAAGGGGTTAATTACTAATTGGTGGAGATGAGGAGATTCGAACTCCTGTCCAAAAATAAAGCTACATAAACTTCTACAAGTTTAGATGATTAAGAAACTTCGAACTATTTTCTAGTAACCATCAACTAATAAAATAGTTCTAGTCTAAAAGATTCCATCATAGTCTAGACAAACTATAACTATATCCTGCTAAAATTAACCATCTTAACTTAACACAGGAAATTAAGAAAAGACAGTGCATTTACCTATACTAGGCGAAAGCTAACTCAGTATTTTTCTTAAATAAGTTAGCAAATGCTGTTTTAATACTGTTTCCAGTTATATTTAATTTAGTTTGTAACGTAAACAACTCGACTTGCCATTTATGCTCTATTATTCCTGTCGAAACCAAAGCATCCCCAAATACATCTATATTATATCACAGAAGTATCAAAATAGCAACTGCTTTTTAGTGCCAATAATTACCAATAAAAACTACAATTTTTAAGTTGCACATAAGAGCTTAACATGATACTATTAAATTAGGAATATTTAGTTATTTAGGTACTATCCCCCTAGCTTATATTTTATAATGTGAAAGGGGAGTTGATAATATGAGAAAAATAGAGAAATTCCTTTGTTATATCATATTTTCACTTGTTTTCATAATAATAGTTTTATTATTTATGTTAATAAAAATAGTACCTACTCCTTAGAGTGGTACTAAACCAACAATAAACGGGATAGTACCTAACAGCCAAAGCTAGATATTCCCTTTTTTAATTTATGCAAATTTCTTTTACATATTCATATTATCATAAAATTATTATTAATTCAAGATACATGTCACTTATTTGTATTTATTAAGTTTAGCAGCTTCCCTCTTCAAATCTCTTTCTTTAATACTTTCTCTCTTATCATAGTTTTTCTTACCCTTACAAAGACCGAGTTCTATTTTCGCTTTACCACGTACAAAATATAGTTTTAAAGGAATAAGAGTATATCCTTCTAATTTAAGTTTATTATCTAACTTTTTAATCTCACTTTTATGAAGTAATAACTTTCTACTTCTTGTCTCTTCATGATTAAAGATATTACCTTCTTTATAATGGTCTATAAACATATTAACAAGATAAACTTCGCCACCTCTTATAATTGCATAACTATCTTTAATAGAAGCTTTACCAAGCCTTATAGACTTAATCTCTGTTCCTTTTAAAACAATACCAGCCTCATATGTATCTTCTATAAAATAATCAAATTTAGCACGCCTATTAATAATCTCCATTATAATCACTCCAAACTAGGCATCTCTATATTGCTATCAAGAGATAACACTATATTTTTATATGTCTCATAATAATCTCTATAACCAGGAAGTAATTCATCATTTAAACTAGTATAAGGATAAACAACAAAGTTTCTTTTCTTTCCATAAGTAGAATGTGTATATAAAAGTTCTGCTTTAGGATTTCTTAACTCTATCGTACTAACACCGTTTTCCACAGACTTGTGGATATCTATACTAGCCATTAATCCCGTAAGACGTTCTACTCCCTCCTGGTCAGATATAAAGTTACCTAATGAATATATTACCATAGTCTTTCCAATAAAGGCAATGGGCTCTACTACATGAGGATGACTTCCAATAATAATATCAACACCAAGACTAGATAGGTAGTTAGCAATTTCCTGTTGTGATGCACTAACACTAGTAGAATATTCTGTTCCCCAGTGCATCGCTACTATTACAACATCTACCTTGTCACGAACTTTTTCAATGTCCTCTTTCGCTTTCTCAGGACTATAGACATTATTTAGATATTCTTTACCACTAGGAGTCTCTAAGCCATTAGTCCAAGTAGTATAAGAAAAGAAAGAATAAGTAATACCATTAATCTCTTTAATAACTGGTTTATCTCTATCTTCAAAAGATAAATAACTACCAGCCGTATAAACATCATCTTTACTATTCCAATAGTTTAAAGAGTTAATTACACCTGCCTCTCCTTTATCCATTGTATGATTAGTAGCAAGACTAACTAAGTTAAAACCTGCATCAATAAAAGCATCACCTACTTCATAAGGAGAATTAAACCTAGGATAATTAGATAAGCCTAACTCTGTTCCACCTAAAATAGTTTCTTGATTATAATATTTCAAATCATATTTTTTTATTAAGGGCTTAATCTCTTTTAACATTGGTTTAAAGTCATAACCATCACCTGTATAAGCATCATTATAAACAGTACTATGAATTAAAGCATCTCCTACCATTACAAGTGAGGCATCCATCTCTTCTTTCTTACTAACTACTTCTTCTTCCTGTTTTTGTTCTTTTACATCATCTTTTTTAACATTATCATTAGTTAAACGATAATAAAATCCTAAACTCGCTCCAAATAAAACACCAATAAAAAGAATAATAACAAGACGACCTAATACTGTTAACTTTCTTCTCTTCTTAACTTTACTCATAACTACAACTTCTTAACAATTTCAAAGTCAATAGTTTTTGCCTCTTTAGAAGCAGCCACTACTTTAACTAAGACCCTTTCTCCAATAGTATATTTAATTTTACTCTTCTCACCTACTAAAGTCATTCTTTCTTCATCAAAAGTAAAGTAATCATCCATAAGCCTAACAGGAACAAGCCCTTCCACCAAGTTATCAAGTTCTACAAACATGCCAAAGCTCATAACTGATGATATCATTCCTTCGAATTCTTCCCCAATATGACTTTCCATATATTCAGCCATCTTCATATCTTCAACTTCTCTTTCACAGTCAACAGAAGCCCTCTCCATCGCTGAGGAATGGTCTGCCACAAAGATAAGTTTTTCTTCATAATGATGAATAGTATGACTACTTAAATCATGATTAAATAAATATGTTCTTAAAAGTCTATGTACCGTAGTATCAGGATAACGTCTTATAGGAGAAGTAAAATGAGTATAACAACTACTACCTAAACCAAAGTGTCCCACATTAGTAGGAGAATATATCGCTTTCTGCATACATCTAAGTAATAATGAGGTAAGAATAGGTCCTTCTTTCTTATCATGAACAAACTTAAGTAGTTTTTGAACAGCAATGCTCTTATTACCTTTTAAATCTCCTGTTACTTTATATCCTAAATTACTAACAAAACTTAAGAAGTCTCTAAGTTTATCCTCTTTAGGGCTCTCATGAATACGATAAATAAAAGGTAAATCCATATTATATATATGAGTTGCTACACACTCATTAGCAGCAATCATAAAGTCCTCTATTAAATTCTCCCCAGTACCTCTTTCTCTTTTAGTAATTTTATAAGGAACGCAGGTCTCATCTACAAGTATCTTCGCTTCATCAACATCAAAATCTAAGTATCCCCTCTTTACTTTAGCTTTTCTAAGAATAGTTGCAAACTCACTCATAGTCTTTAAATCATCAACAAACTCTTCATATCCTTCTGGCACAATATTTTTCTCTAATATACTATTAACGTTTTTATAAGTCATCTGTTTTCTAGACCTAATTACACTAGGAAAGATATCATAATCCAAAAGCTTACCTTCACTATCATATTTCATTACACAACTAATAGCAAGTCTATCAACATTAGGATTCAAAGAACATATTCCATTAGATAACTCATGAGGTAACATTGGTATAACTCTATCGACAAGATAAACTGATGTACCTCTATCCATTGCCTCTTTATCTAAAGGACTACCTTCTTTAACATAATAGGAAACATCAGCGATATGAACACCTAAAGTATAAGTATCACCATCTTTTTTTATAGATATGGCATCATCTATATCTTTAGTATCATCACCATCGATTGTAAAGATTACTTCATCACGTAAGTCCCTTCTACCCTTTAAGTCCTCATCTCTCACTTCCATAGGTAAAGACTTAACTTCTTCTTCAACCTCTTCTGGAAAACTAGTATTAATATCATATTTATATACTATTGATAGAATATCTACCCCAGGGTCATTCTTATGTCCTATTATTTTAATTACTTTGCCTTCTGCTTTCTTATTACTAATTCTCTTAATTATCTCAACTACTACCTTATGTCCATCAACAGCATTAAGACTATTTTCTTTAGCAACTACAATTTCTAAATTAACCTTATCTTCATCTAAAGTAACATAACCAACATTATTCTTAAAGTTAATCTCCCCTACATAAGTATTACTTTCATGTTTTAAGACTTTAACAATTCTACCTTCTACTCTATCAAGCCCCTTTTTATTGACAAGTTCAACAACCACTAAATCCCCATGCAAAGCCCCATTAATATTTTCTTTAGGAATATAAATATCAACATCACTATTATCTACATCTACAAAGCCAAATCCTTTTTTATTAGAATGTAAAACTCCTTTAAGTAGATGACTATCTTTAAACAACATATATTTATCTTTATTAGTATGATAAACCAAAGTCTCAACCTCAAGTTCTTTAAGTACTTTTAACAATTCCTCTAAATTATCACTACCAAGTTTCTCTTCTATTTCAAAAACAGTAAGACTTTTCCCTGCTTCTTCTAATATTTTTAATATATCTTCTCTCATTTTATCGACCTCAATTCTTAATACCATTGTACTCTATATTTATCATAATGTAAAAGAAAAAAGACATTATTTCATGCCTTTTACATAAATGAATATACTAAACAAATTATAAAGAATGCAGCACCAAGTACCATAGTAATTCTTGTAATAACTAACTCACTACCTCTTTCTTTTCTATTTTTAAATAAATCAGTAGAGTTACCTGAAAGAATTTGAGCTGCACTTTCAGCTTTACCACTTTGTAATAGTACAATTATTATTAATAGTATTGATATAATTAATAGAGCTATTTGCATAGTTTACACCTCCGATAGATTTCTTTTAAACTGTTAATATAATAGCATAAACACCCAATAAATGCAACTAAGATTTGGCTTTGTTCTTTGTTTTCTCACTATTTTTCATAAGTTCCTCATAATCACCAGTCTTAGAAACAATATTATAACCATGCTCTAATCTAAACTTTTTCCTATCTTCTGCTTTCATAACAAATACCTCATCTGCAATATCCATATGTAATATTCCATCTAAATGGTCATACTCATGAGATAAAACGGTCGCTTCAAATCCTTCAAATATTTCTCTATGTTTATTACCATCAATATCAAAATACTCTAACATTATTTTATACGGTCTCCTAACATGACCAAAATTATCTAAACAACTAGCACAAGCTTCCCAATAATCAGTTAACCCTTCTCTAGAAATTATAACAGGATTTATCAAGACTCTTGCCTCATTATAATTTTTCTCTTCTAAACTAACACTATCATCTTGAATTTTGTTTACAATATCTAAATTTGTATTTTTTAAATAAATTATTCTTTTTGGAATACCTAACTGCACTGCTGCCATAGCGAGTACCTCTTCTTCTTTACAATATTTATCTAAAACAGCAATATCTTTTTTTAATGATTTATCATTAAAATCTACAGGAAGGGAAACTTGTCTTAAATACTCTTCATTATCGGCAATTGTCACTACTTTTATATCACTCATTTAAATAACCTCCATTTAGGCAGAAAGAGCCTATTTACTAAGCTCTTAAGATATTCTACTTTATTCAATATTTAATAACATTATTATTTAATAAACATTTAACTTCGTCCTTTTCACAACTACTAATTAATTTTACAAAATTTGATGCACTTTTATCTAATTCTTCTAAAGTAGTATTTTCAACTATATAATCATATGAATAATTATCAACATTTGCATCAGAGTAATTAGTAGTTATATTAGCAAGTCCGGCTCTTTTAACTAATAAAGTTTTAGCAGAAAAAGTATTAGCTGCTCGTTCAATTTCTTCAGGCTCCCTTATATGAATAAATAATATATCAGAATCAGAAATCTCAAATTTTGAAACAGCTTCCTTTATACTATTAAATGAAAAATCATTATAATCTGTTGTTAACTTTTTTAAATCACTTAAAAATCTGCGGTCTTTTTCAGTTTTCTTACCATCCTATCAAAGTTGCTATTTCTTTTACTTTATCAATTGAGGAAAAATTCATTATACTTCCATATTTTGAACAAAACTCTACAAATGTATCTTTACCACTACCACCAGTTCCATTTATTATTATAATCTGTTTTTCCATAATCCCCCTCCAAATATTATATTAATAGATATTTTATTTTAAGCTTAACTTTTCTTCTATTCTCATTAATTGATTATATTTACATATTCTATCTGTTCTTGACATAGAACCAGTCTTAATTTGACCAAGGTCAAGTCCAACAGCAAGGTCTGCAATAGTAGTATCTTCAGTTTCACCGCTTCTATGAGAAATAATCGTTTTATAATTATGAGATTTAGCAAGTTCAATAGTCTCAAGTGTCTCCGTAATAGTACCGATTTGATTTACTTTTAATAGGATTGCATTACCAGCTTTATTATCGATACCTTTTTGTAGACATTCTTTATTAGTAACAAATAAATCATCACCAACAAGTTGAATCTTGTCTCCAAGTAATGCTGTTACTTTACTAAATCCTTCCCAGTCATTTTCATCTACTGGGTCTTCAATAGAAATAATAGGATAAGTATTAACTAAATCTTCATAATATTTAATCAACTCATCAGTACTAAGTACTTTACCTTCTCCTACAAGGTTATATTTACCATCACTATAGAACTCGCTTGCTGCAACATCTATTGCATAACATACATCTTTTCCAGGTTCATATCCAGCACGTTTAACAGCTTCAGTAATTAACTCAAATCCTTCTTTATTAGTTTTAAGATTAGGAGCAAAACCACCTTCATCTCCAACACTAGTAGCATATCCCTTCTCTTTTAAAACATTCTTAAGACTATGGAATACTTCAGCACCTACTCTAACTCTCTCATGAATAGTATCTCTTTGAGGTATAATCATATACTCTTGAAAATCTAATGAGTTATCAGCATGAGCACCTCCGTTAATGATATTCATCATAGGTACAGGTAAAGTCTTACCATCTCCAACATACTCATATAACTCTTTTCCACAAGCTTTAGCAGCAGCCTTTAAACAAGCCATAGAAACACCAAGTATTGCATTAGCACCTAATTTACTCTTAGTCTTAGTACCATCTAACTCTAGCATTTTATAATCTATTTCTTTTTGTTTAGTAACATCCATTCCAATTAGATAATCACGTAAAATAGTATTAACATTATTAACAGCATTTAATACACCTTTACCATTAAATCTACTCTTATCTCCATCTCTCATTTCTAAAGCTTCTCTTTCACCTGTAGAAGCTCCACTAGGTACAGCAGCCCTACCCATAACACCATTATCAAGTATTACATCTACTTCAACAGTAGGGTTACCTCTTGAATCTAATATTTCTCTTCCTATAATATTTTTAATATTCATAAAATCATCCTTTCTATTTTTTAAAATATCTACTATAAACAACATCGACAGGTAATTTTTCTGGTTGTTGTTCTAAAGTCTTATCCCTAGGTATAACATGCATATGAAAATGTTTTACATTTTGGGCATTATCCATATTCCAAAGATAAGTAATACCATCTGTTCCTATTGTATCTTTAATAAGTTCTCTCATCTTTTGAGCTACATCTATCATATGCAATAACAGTCCATCCTCTTTTAGCACATCACTTGTATCTACAATATGTTTTTTAGGAACAATAAGCATATGACCATTAAAATCAGGACTACTATCTAAAAAAACAAAAACTTTATCATCTTCATATATTTTGTAGGAATCAACCTCTTTATTAGCAATCTTACAAAATATACAATCTTTGTGGTAATCCATTATAAACTCCTCCTCCTCTTGCAATATATATTATATCACTATTTTACTATTATTTAAATCTATCTTTTAAATTAACCTAAACTAACATAACATTTATCTTTTAAAAATTGTTTAATCTTATCAGTATCTTTTCCTTCATAATACATAATTAACAGTTTCTTATAATCTTCTACTAAATCTCCGGGAATAGAGATAATACCTAATCCTCTTGATATCAAATGATGATTAGCAAAAATAACAGCAGTTCTCTTATTACCATCAATAAATATCTGTCTTTTCATAACATACAACAATAACTCTATTGCAAGACTAACATCATCTAATTTACTATTTAAAATGTCATTAAGCTCCTCTACTACCTGACTCTCTATAGGAATACTAGGTATCCAAGTTGTCCCACCTATCTTAGCAGGAGTACTCCTAACCTTACCTGCATTATAATAAAAAGCTTCAAGAATTAACTTATTAATTTGTGATAAAAAAGAAAAATTCTCTTCAGCCATAATAACATTTTCGTCTAAAACAAATTCCCAAGCATGTTTTAAATTAACAACTTTCATAATATCAGTAGAAGTCATACCATTTACTTTACCGCCTTCTATAATACTTTCAGTATCAGCATAAGTAGTAACCACACCTTCTAACATCGCTTGATTATAAATAGAATCTACCAAATTTCTCTTAGCAAAATCTATATTAAGTTTAACTTCATTACTAAGTTCACTCTCTTGATAATTTAACTCTTTTAATTTTTTCTCTAAAGTCTTTATTTCTTTCTTTAACTCTTTAGACTTTAGATTATTATTTAAAATCAAATTATACAAATCATCACTATATTCTCCCACATACTTAGATACATTTCTACCAAGTTCTCTATAATGTACATAAATGTATTTCTTTTCATCTTTTTCTCTAATTTCAATAGAACCAAAAATCATGTTATTAAGTTGTTCTTCTAAACTATGTTTATAATGTAAAGTGTCCATTATTTCAACATTATTATTCATAAATATCGCTCCTTTCTTAAACATATTCTACATCAAAAATAATAAAGTGTGAAACATCTATTGAAGTTTCTTAATATTTTGTTTCACATTTTTATTATTCTTAAACTCACTCATTGATAATGCAGAAAGCAAATTTACAGGAACAATACTACAGCCATCTCTTTCTTCTGCAACAGCAACATAAGCTTCAGGATAGAAATCTCCTAGTATGCTAGCAGCATAAGAAACATCATTAATAGGGCTTTCTTTTAAAAGCTCATTAACTTGTAAATTTAACTCTTCCATTTTAGATTCATAATTAAGTAGAGTATTTCTTCCATAAATAACAAATACTCTAAATAAATATTTAAGACCTAACTCTTCCGCTTCCTTTATATCGTTTTCAAAAGTTACTATATCACTGTTCTTATCAAAAGTAAGTACTAAAGTATTATAATCTTAATCTTCAAATCTAGTCATCATATTTAAACCTCCTAAAAGCTCATAACAAAATTAATATTTTCTTTTCCTTCTCTTTTTACAAACAGCCGTTTTAATATATTGATATTTCTTTTCTAAAGCTAAATTATATAACTGCTCTAAATTTAAAAAATAAGTCAAAGATGCTCCTGTCTCATTAATTAAAGAATTAATTAACATATTTTTTGAATTCTGATAAAATTCCATATCATCTTTAAATACTTCTTTAAAATCAACCTCTTCTAATTTTATTGTAATATCTTTTCTTATATTAGTATAAGGTTTCTCACACATTTTATATGCTGCATCCACTGCTATAGAAGCATTAACAAGCTTTTCTTCAGTAAAGCCATGTTTATTAACAGCAACCATCATACAAGATGCCATTTTAAATGTATCTAAGTCTCCCACAACATAATTCTTTCGCAAATATTCACATAGAACTTTATATTCCAAAATAATATCATGTATTATTGATAAACTATCTTCCTGTACATCTACATTATTTTCATTTGCCACACCAATAAGTAAATTAATTAATTCTCTATTTCCTATTTTGGCACTATTTATACTATTTTTCACTGTCTTTAAAACTCCTAACTATATCTCTAAATTCATCCCCTCTATCTTCACACTGTTTATATTGGTCCCATGATGCTGATGCCGGGCTAAGTAACACCGTATCACCATCCACCACTACACTATTAATGTAATCCATCGCTTTGTTTAGTTTTTCAAAGGTATTAGTCTTAATACCAACACTCTCTCCATATTCTTTAACTCTATCACGACATTCTCCAATACCAACTATCTCTTTAACAGGACTAATAAAGTTATCTAAATCATGAAAGTCTTGACCTCTTTCTAAGCCTCCAAGTATTAAGATGACATTTTTATCAAATGATGATAAAGCTATCTGGGTACATTTAGTATTAGTCGCTTCTGTATCATTATAATAATCTACACCCTTAACTTTATCAATAAACTCCAATCTATGTCTAACACCAGTAAATGTTTTTAAAACACTAATAATAGACTCATTATCTACTCCAACTTCTTTCGCTATCATCATAGCCCCAAGAGCATTCTCAACGTTATGATTACCTTTAAGTAGAAACTCATCCCTATTCATAATAAACTCATCATAGTAATAAAGTTTATTATCTAACATATAAGCCCCATTTATCTCGCGTTTAGAAGAAAAATACTTAACATTACTCTTAATATTTCTAGTACCCTTCATAACTTCATCATTTTCTATATTTAGTATTGCAATATCATCATCACACTGATTTTTAAATAATTTAAGTTTATCTTCTTTATAAGCTTCATAACTACCAAAGAAATCTATATGAGCTTCTGACAAGTTAGTCATCAATGCAATATGAGGATTAAACTTATCCATATTGGCAAGTTGTTGGCAAGATACCTCCATGACAATAATATCACCACTTTCTAATTTATCTAGAAAACTACACAAAGGATAGCCAATATTACCTGCTAAATGTACTCTTTTTCCACTCTTTTTTATCATCTCATAAGTAAGAGTTGTTGTAGTAGTCTTTCCATTAGTACCTGTAATTCCAATCAAAGTAACATCATCTGGTAATAATCTATAAGCCATCTCTGCCTCATTAATAACAGGAATCCCTAACTCCTTAGCCTTAACTACATACTTATGGTCATTTCTAATACCAGGATTTTTAATAATATAATCAAAACTATCATCAAGTAAATCATCAGGATGACTATCAAATATTAAAGTAATACCTAACTCCTCTAACTCTTTAACTTTCTTATCATCTTGTTTATCCCTACTACCACCATCATTTAATATAATAGTATTATTATGCTTACTTAAATACTTACATGCCTCATAGCCACTGCGAGCCATCCCTAATACTAATATTTTTTTATTTTCAAACATAAGCATTCCTCATTTCTCTACTAACATTATACTAAATTATGGAAATATTTAAACCCTTTAATTGAAAAGTATCTAATATATTGATATAATTTAATAAAGGAAAGGGAAGTAGAGGATATGAAGATAATAACTTTAGATGAAATAAGTTTTGATAAATTTGCAAGTACTCATAAATATCGTAACTATTATCAAACATCAGCATATGCCAAGACTATAAAAAATCATGGCTATGATATTCACTATATAGGTATTATAGATGATTTAGGTAATCTAATAGGAGCATCTCTACTTCTTTATAAAGAAGTATTTATGAACTATAAAATTGCCTATGCTCCTCGTGGTTTTCTTTTTGACTACACAAATATTA
Source organism: uncultured Mycoplasmatota bacterium (assembly GCA_946497955.1). Taxonomy (GTDB): domain Bacteria; phylum Bacillota_I; class Bacilli_A; order RF39; family UBA660; genus Onthousia. Next base: position 37,664 of record CAMMMH010000013.1, read on the forward strand.
ATAATTTAAAAGAATTAGCAACTAGACTAAAGAAGTTACTAAGTAAACAAGGCTTTATCTCAGTTACAATCGACCCTTATCTTCCTGTTAATATCAGAGATAAAAATGGTAAAATAATGAATATTAATAACGAAGCTAATATTGCTTTAGAAAACTTAAAAGCCAGTGGTTTTAACTATCTAGGACCTAATCTCTTCTTTGAAAGTAAAAAACCTAGATTTGAAGCAATTATAACACTTGATAACGATATTAAAGACATTTACCAAAGTTTTGAAAAAAGAGTAAGACACAAAATAAAGAAAGCTATTAGAAGTGGCGTTGAAATATATAAAGGCAGTAAAGAAGAATTAGAATTATTTTATGAACTTATCAAAAAGAAATATAATAAACCTCTTAGTTATTATATTGATTTATATAACAATTTTGAAAATAATATTGATTTATACTTTGCTAAACTAAATACCGAAACTTTTGTAATTACAAGTAGATTACAATATGAAAGAGAAATAGAAATAAACAATGATTTAGCCAATAAAATTCAAGCAACATCTAATGCCAATTCTAAAAAGAAATTAATTAATGAAAAGATGGAATCAGACAAGTTAGTAAACACCTACAAAAAGAACCTTGTCTGGGCTACTAACTTATTAAAGGATAACCCTGAAGGATTAATTATTGGAACATCTTTAAATTTAACTTATGACAACGTCTGTTACTTAATTATAGAAGGTTTTAATCAAAGTTTTAAAACTCTAAACCCTAACTATCTTATAAAATGGAAAATGATAAATGACTACAAAAATAAGAATATAAAATATATAAATTTAAATGCTGTCAGTGGCGAATTTACAAAGATAAATAAATATAGTGGTCTTAATGAAATGAAACTAGGATTTAATTCTTTAGTAACAGAATACATTGGCGAGTTTGAATTAATTATAAGTCCTCTACCATATAATTTATATAAAAATCTAAACAAAGAAAAGAAAAAGTAAAAGACATATAGTAAGTAACAAGTTAAAGCAATTTTACACTTATTATGTAAAATATACTACTAAATTATTAGTATTTATGTTATAAATAAAAAAAGGAGGATAATTATGGAAAGTTTAAATGAACTACAACAACAATTAAGAAATGCAGAAAGTGAACTAGCATCAATTAGTATCAAAAAACATAATCCAGTAAATTATGATTATGAAAGAGGCGAAACCTATGGAGAAGAAACTCATTATAATGAATATAAAGATCAAGCTAGAGCTCATTATTTAAGAGAACGTATAGCACGTTTAAATGATAAAATTACAAACTATAATAAGTATGTTGAAGCTGAAAAAGAAAGAGCAGAATATTATCAAGGAGTAAGAAATGAAGCAAAGCAAAGAGAAATAACCGCTACAGCTCATGATATGTATGAACAAGCACAAAGTGACTATAACAAAAAAAGTGTTTTTGGAAAAATAGGAGCTATCTTTACAGGCAAAAAGCCTAAAAAGTTATATGATAGCGATGATATCATGAAACAATACAGTGAAGCTGCAGAACAAGCAATTAATAATGAGTCTGTTGATAGAAAAATTGCAGAATTAGAACAGCAAAGACAACTATATCACGCTAAATTTAGTGGAAACACTCCAAGAGATGAAGCCCAAAGGGCTACTATGGATGCTCATATAGACAAAGAAATCGCTAAATTAAAAGGAGAAGATATGTCTAATGGAAAATCAAAATAATAAAGAATTTAATAATTTAGTAGAAGCTTATAAAAAACTTACTACTAAAGAAAAACAAGATGAAATTATAAAATTGTTTAAAGAAAATATCGCTGTTTGGGAAAAGTTAAACAATGATATAAATAATAAACATAATCTTTTATTAAATAGAGAAATAATAGATGTAAACAAAGATAATGCTACCTTAGATGATTTTTTAGAAGCTGTATTTGTTTATTTACATATGTTATCTGATTCTACCGCAAGTTTTGCTGAAAAAATTGCTAATGATTTCTACAAATAAAAATATTCTAATCGCTAGAATATTTTTTTATATCGTCTTCATTAAAGCAAAGGCTATCCATTATTTCATTAGCAACTTTTTCCCACTCTTCATAAGTATTAACAGAACAGTTGAATTCAACAGTAACTAATTTATTATCAAGAGTAAAGAATCTCATATTATAATATGTATTCGCATCCGTTACCACTAATCTTGCAAAAGTCTTATCATATTTTTGATATACTCCACTATCTATTACAGTCATACCTGTAAGACCTGCTACCCTGTTATTAAGATATGCTTCTAAACCATCATCAGTCATATCTTCATTAGTAGTACTAACAAAAACATGTTCAGAATCTGTCTCACTCATAAATACAAGTTCTGGACGATTATTATAATTATATTTACTCTTTAACGTCGCCTCATCTAACATTGTAAAAGTATCAGGAACATTTAAAAAGAAACTACTATCAACTCTATACGTCTTAAAATTAATCTCCACTCCATTAACTTCAATTTTATCTTCCTTCTCTTCAACTTCCTCTTGTTTTTTATCTTCCTGTTTATTAATTGATTTTACATGGTTGTCATGAATCATATTAGCAAGAAAGAAAGCAATCACTACTATTACAACAATACCAACAACACCTAAAATAATATCTTTTCTTTTCATATTTAACACCATAATAAGTATATCATTTATAATAACAAACGTAAACTAGTTATCTTCATTAGATGATTTAAAAATTCTAATAAAGCCTATCAAACTTGCCAAAAGCTCAAATAAATTACTAATTACAGAAACATAAGCACCAACAATAATATCATATACATTACTTATAAGTGCTACTACTATTCCTATAAAATAAGTTATCTTCAAATTTCTTTGCCATGCTCCATATGTAAATAAACAAGCACCTAAAATAGGAATTAAAGAATATAAATTTTCATAAGTTAAAATTCCCAAAACTATAAAGCTAAATTCTAAAAGTATAAGAAAAAAAATACTTGTAGATTTATTTTTCTTTTCATCAATACGAAAAATAAACATCTTAATAGTTGAAATTAAAAAGGCAACCATTCCACTATAAGCATGTAAAACAAAATACTGTAATACATAAAAAATATTAGCAAAGAATTGAAAATTTAAAAAATTAATACGTTTCTTTTGCAGATAACTAATAACTAAAAACAATAAAGCGAAAGCTCCAAAAATTTGTGCTAATACATTCATAATATCTTACCTTTCTAACAGATTATAACAAAAAAAGCACAAAAAAAGAAGTCCTAAGACTTCTTTTAAGTTTCTATTATCCTTCGATTTCAGAAACAACACCAGCACCAACAGTACGTCCACCCTCACGGATAGAGAACTTAGTACCTTTTTCAATAGCAATTGGGTGAATTAATTCAACTTCCATTGTTACATTATCACCAGGCATAACCATTTCTACACCTTCTGGTAAAGTAATTACACCAGTAACATCAGTAGTTCTGAAATAGAATTGTGGACGATAGTTACTGAAGAATGGAGTATGACGTCCACCTTCTTCTTTGCTAAGTACATAAACCTCAGCTTTGAATTTATGATGTGGATGTACACTTCCTGGTTTAGCTAAAACTTGTCCACGTTCAACTTGTTCACGAGAGATACCACGAAGTAAAACACCAGAATTATCTCCAGCACGAGCTTCATCAAGTTGTTTTCTGAACATTTCAATACCAGTAACAACAGTCTTTTGAGTTGGTTTAATACCAACAATTTCAACTTCATCATTAAGTTTTAATGTACCACGTTCAACACGTCCAGTAACAACTGTACCACGACCTGTGATAGTGAAGACATCTTCGATACTCATTAAGAATGGTTTATCAGTATCACGTTCTGGAGTTGGAATCCAAGAATCAACAGCATCCATTAAATCATAGATAGCTTGAACATACTTAGGATCTCCTTCAAGAGCTTTAAGAGCAGAACCCTTAATAACTGGAGTTTCATCTCCTTCGTAACCATATTCATTTAATAAGTCACGAACTTCCATTTCAACTAAATCGATTAACTCATCATCATCAACCATATCACATTTGTTTAAGAATACAACCATACGAGGTACTCCAACTTGACGTGATAATAGGATGTGTTCACGAGTTTGAGCCATAGCTCCGTCAGTAGCAGCAATTACAAGAATTGCTCCATCCATTTGAGCAGCACCAGTAATCATGTTTTTAACATAGTCAGCATGTCCTGGGCAGTCAACATGAGCATAATGACGTTTTTCAGTTTGATATTCTACGTGTGCAGTATTAATTGTAATACCACGTTCTCTTTCTTCTGGAGCTTTATCAATGTTTGCATAATCTGTAAAATCAGCCCATGCAGGGTTTTTATCATGTAAACATTTAGTAATAGCTGCAGTTAATGTAGTTTTACCATGATCTACGTGTCCAATTGTACCAATGTTAACATGTGGTTTTGAAC